>CAMPJM010000028.1 GCA_946886805.1 uncultured Flammeovirgaceae bacterium
TGCGCGCCTCAGGCCAATTTCTGCTATTCTTTTGCTGATATTGTACCATAATACACCAAATAGCCCCAGTGCTACATTCAAAATTAAGAAAGCAGCCACCATACTCAGGGCGATAAGCGGTACCACCGTCATTTTGTGCTTTACATCCCGCATCGCAGTCATGGTGTCAAATTCCAAAGTCCATCCCCGAGCCATTCTTCCCAGATCCTTTACCAGTTTCTGCTCAAAAGAAACGCCTACGCCGTCTTTGACCTTGAGGATGATCATCCGTGGGAGCCATGCATCTTCCAGGTGGATATTGTCTCTTCTTATCACTACATTGTTAGATTCTTCGAAATCCGTTTTTCTGAATTGCGCTACAACGCCTACAACCAAATGATCGCTGCCCCATAAATGAATTGTTTTATTTAATGCCGTTTCGTTCCCAAATAATCGCTCCTTTAGATTTTGGTTAATTACGGCAGGTTGAAGTCTGGCGGCATCGTCAGCTTTTTCAAACCATCTGCCTTCCACTAAAGGTGCCTCGAGGACCTTGCCATAATCATCTCCTCCATGATAAAGCTCCGCAAATTCTTCCACGCCTTCTTTATCCGGTCTCTTAATAGTTGACCCATTGTTACTAAAAGAAAAAGGAAGGCTGCTACCTGCATAGCTGGCATTTTTTACCTCTGGCGCGTTTTGGATTGTTGATAGCAATTGTTCCAAAATTGGCTTCACTTCCTCGTTCGGGAGTGCTTTCCAATCCATTGATAGTACCCACACGTCGTCATATGTAAATCCCAACGGTTTTTGATAGTTGTTATAGTAGTATAATCCCATTGAGCAGATGCAAAAAAGAACGATAAAAGAGACAAAGATTTCTACAATCAGCAGTACATTATTTCTCTTCCTGTTCCAGATCAGGGTGAATAGGTGCTTTATCATATTACTCCTCCTTTTAATGCGTCTACGATTTGCAGATTTGCCATACGATATGCTGGAAAAACGCCAGACAGTAAGCCAAAGAAAATGGCTATTAGGGTTCCTGTAAAAAAGATTGACATGTTGATTTGTACATTTGCATAGGGAATTAATCCGCTATTGTTGATATAAATTAAAACCAGATAGGAAAAGAGGAATCCAAGCAGGCAGCCTACGAGTGTGAGCAGAATGTTTTCGAAGATAAATTGCCAAACAAGATTTACTTTGGTCGCACCAAATGATTTTCTAACCCCAATTTCTGACGAGCGCTCCATAATTCTGCTGATGTTGATATTGATCAGGTTGATAGCGGGAAGTGCCATAAATAAAATCATAGCCAGGAAAATTATTAAGTAAACCATTTCGATTTTTGAATCTTCACTGTCTCCCATTAATGTTCTTGTGATAGATTCATCCAGAGGGTCGGCGGCGCTGTAAATATTGAGTAATTGTTCCGGATCCGGTTTTTCCAATTTTGAGATCAGCGATTTGAATTCTTCCCGCACAAGCTTTTCTGACCCATCCTCAGGCACGAGTAGTGTTGCCATAAACGTTCCTCTGTAACCTTCGCTGTTTTGCAATTCTTTCGGTTTGTTAATAGGCACCCAAACATCAGCAAAGGAGGTAAATCTATTAAAGGGTACATCTTTTACCACTCCCGTCACCCTGTAATTTATTTGGTCTACTTCCATGAGCTCGCCAACGGCTTTTTTCTCGCCAAAATATTGCTTTCTGGTTTCCTCATTAATGACAATTACATTATTTCCTGCCTCTACATCAGCTTCCAGGAATGGTTTGCCTTCGATAAACTCAAAATCATAAATTTCCCAGAAACGGCTATCGGTGCTTTTTGTGTAAAGCGACAATTTTCTGTTGTCTACATAGGCATTCACAATTTTAAAAACCGATTGGATGCTCATTAATTCGGGGGTCTGCATCTTACTGACAAATTCGTCGAGCAAGCCATAACTCAAAGGACCGCTTGATTGGCCATTATCTTTATATTCTTCTTTGAGTAAAAGCACGAACAGCATCCTGTCCATTTTCTTTTCCGGATAATTGGCGCCAAAAATTTGGTCAGCGAATGCCGCTACCACCATCAAAATCATCAGTGTAAAACTGATTCCAAAGAGGCTTACAAAGGTGAAGAATTTCCGTCGGCCCCATACCTTGATTGCGATTTTTAAATAATTTAAAAGCATATCTTTTTGATTGAAATGATAGTGTTAGACATAATTGTGTACCTGGGCTATTTGCTGGCCATCAAAGAAACGAACTAACCGCTGCGTCTTTTGAGCCATGTTTTCATCGTGTGTTACCATTACAATAGTGGTGTTCTCCTGTTTGTTAAGATCAAGCAGGATGTTCATAATCTCTTCACCCATTACGCTGTCCAGGTTACCCGTCGGCTCATCCGCGAGAATAATTTCAGGTTGACCCACGATGGCTCTGGCAATGGCTACCCTTTGGCGCTGACCACCGGAAAGTTGTGAGGGGAAATGACTTTTTCTTGCGCTTAATCCCACTTTCTCCAGCGCTTCCACAGCCCTTCTTCTTCTTTCTTTACCGGAAATCGCACGGTATAAAAGGGGCAGTTCCACATTGTCGATCACGTCCAGGTCATTGATCAGATGATAGCTCTGGAAGATAAAGCCAATTTTAGTGTTTCTCAGTGCAGCCAGCTTTTTGTCTTTCCATACTGAGACGGTTTCACCATCTATTTCCACTGTGCCATGAGTAGGCGCATCGAGCAGGCCGATGATGTTGAGAAGGGTGCTTTTTCCACAACCTGAAGGCCCCATGATAGAAAGAAACTCACCTTTTTCTATATGCAGGTTTACTTTATTCAGCGCCAGCGTCTGAATGGTTTTGGTCTGGTAGATTTTTTCAATGTCTTTTAAGGATATCATGTTGAAAGAATTAAAGATTGTATTGTTGTTTTCTTAAGATTATTTTTCGTTTGTGCTACTACGTAAAATCCTCTCGTATTACCCCGGCCCTAAAGGGAGCCGAGAGGATTTTCCAAACTATACACCAGTAATTTACATACCGCGGGTTTATTAATTTATAATGTGTTGATGGATTCATATTCGATTGTTTCATTTTTTTCAAAATCGTAAAGGGTTAGTAATCTAAGGCTATAATGGGCTTCCCAAAAAGCTCTGAGTGCCATGATGAAATCTCTCTTGGCCTGGTCTTTTTCCTGTTGGGCAATATTCAGGTCCGTCAACTGCAATTCTCCGATCAGGTATCTGTTTTTGTAAATGGTATATCGCTCCTCCGCTATTTGATCTGCCTCAGCGGTAATTTTTAATTGGCTTCTCAGCGTTTCAAACTGATTGACCAGCATGTATATTTCCTGCTCAAAGTTCTTGATCTCCTGTGCAATCACATAGTGTACCAGCTTTTCATTGGCCTGCGCCGTTTTAAGTCGAGAGGTCGAACGCCCCCAATCCAGAATAGGAATGTTAAAGGCTAGTCTGACCGTCTGCTGATCGTTTGGCGATTCATAAATTTTAGAAATACTGGGAGCCATATTTGAAAATCCGAGGGTGGCTACCAGATTTGCATTGATCCCGTTTTCTCCTTTGGCTTTGGCCACATCCCTTTTGGCCTCCAATGCCAGCCTCTCAAAAGACAGTGCATCCTGGCGGTTTTTCTTTGCCTGTACCAAGGCCAGCTCTTTATCTAAATAAAACTGTGGAATATTTTCTGGTACGATGAGCCGTGGACTAACCAGATCTATTCCTACATACACGTTCAATAGCTGTTTCGCATTTTCGAAAGCCAGTTTTGCCTGAGCGGCTGCTTTTTGACTATTCAGCACCGCCAGTCTGAGCTGCAGCAATTCACCCTTGCTGATTTTTCCCAGCTCGTATTTTTTTTCTGATATTTTATAAATGGTATCATTGTTTGCCTGGTTTTTTAAGGCGATCGCAAGGTTTTCCTGTTCTGTTAGCAATTCAAAGAAATACTGAGCCGTTGTAAAGGCTATCTCTTCCATGTCTTCCACAAATTCTTTTTTTGATTCTTCAAACAGAAGAGGTTCAATGCGCTTTGACCATAGCATTCCATTGTAGGTAAAAAGTGGCTGCCTGAGCCCAATTACGCCAGGATTGCCGTTGTACATGTGTGAGTGATTGCTCAGGTCGTCAAACCTTTGAAGTTGAGAATTGACGAAAATAGTACCTCCTGTAAGCCCCACGGCCTGACTGAGCGATAAGTTAGCATAGGCATTACTGTTACTGATTTCCTGAAAAGCTACGTTGCCGTCGTCCTGAATGATGGGTGAAATAGAGCGATTAAATTCAGGGATTACCCCCTCCAGCGCCAATTGTGGATTGAAATCTGACTTAAAGGTTCTCCATCTCCAGTACTTATTTTCTTTCAGCGTTTCTGCCTGCAATGCCGCGGAGGACTGTCTGATTGCCATACGGATGAGGCTGTCCAGGTGTACTTGTTCTCCCGAAACTACCTCGGTCTGCGCCTGAAGAGAAAACAGCGAAAGAAAATAGACAGTTGCAAGTAGATAACTTTTCATGGAATTTTTTTATTTTGAAGCTTCAGGCTCAATCCTTTATATCAATTTTATCCAGGTGTACATAATCCTTCATATCAGAGATTACTATTTTTTCTCCCTCCTGCAGACCTTTCTTAATTTCCACATAGTCAAAATTAGTTTCTCCTATCAGTACTTTTCTGGCAACCGCATGGTCGTCATTCACTACAAAAACCTTCATTTCCTTTTTTCCGTGGTAAAAGGGACCATTCTTTACGCGAACCACATTGTCACTAAAGGAGGTGATCACGAAAACATCTACCCTTAAATTGGGGCGAAGCGCTGCGTGTCCAGGATTTTTGGGCTGTACCAGAAAAGTCACCAAGCCGTTGGAAATATTGGGTAGAATTTGCCGTATCTGGCCTTCCAAATCCTCATCTTTGATCCTTATCTTCACCGGGCTACCTATTTTAAGTTGGTTTGCGTATGCGTCTGAGATTGTCGCCTGGATGGAAAAGCTGCTTAAGTCTGCTATGCGTGCCACTACCTCACCAGACTGCACCGAGCTTCCGATGTTGCCATTTGCGAAAGTGACCACACCATCTTTCTGCGCCTTCACCTCGGCCTGCTCTATTTTACTTTCCAGTGCCCTTATGTTTTTATCCTGAATACTAATTTCTAACTCCAGCGCCCTCATGCTTGCTTTAGCATCTTCCTTTTTATTGGATATTCTTTTTTCCAGTAGCTCTTTTTCCTGGCGCGCTATCTTTAAATTAAGCTCAGTCTGCTTCAGCTTGTCTTCCGTTGTGCCACCGATGTCCATTAGCTGCACTTCATCTTCATATAGCGATGTGTAACTTTCTACCTGTAGTATCTGAATGGCAAGCTGAGATTGTAGTTCATTGATGTCTTTTTGCATGCTGATTTCAAGTTGCAACACCTTGTTACGCTTGATGGATTGTTCATCTTTCAGCTTTTCATATTCAAGCATGGTGTACTCTTTGTCTAAAATCAGAATAGGGTCGCCTGCTTTTACATGTTCGCCTTCCTGTTTGATAACAGCCTCTATGTTCGATAAAATCGGGCTTGAAATCACCTGCTCATACAGAGGCACTACCGTTCCTGATGCTGTGAGGCTGGCTTCCAGATCCCCTTTTTCGGTGACAGTTAACAAAATCTCAGACCTTTTTATCGCAGGTTTCAGAAAACTGAAAAGCAGGAGTGCAACCATGATTAATGCGGCAACGAGCGCTACTATTTTCCCTATTCTTATTGTCTGTCGTTTCCTCCGTATTTCGGGGGCTAGTACTGTGTCCATTTTCAGGCTTATTTACTGTTCTGCTAATCCTATTCAAAACAGATGCCAGTATTAATGCTTTGATAGTCAGTAGCTTGGGATGTTTTGATTTTTGTAAAAGTGTTTGAAAATGGACACTGCGTATGGAAATGGGCGGGAGGAATTTAAAAAGTTTGAGAAAGGAAAGCTTTGATAAGAAAGCCAGGTACGCAAAGTTTTGCGACCTTCTCAGTTTCTTGATGTTATCGTTAATTTGTGATTTTGCGACCAGGTGTTAAAACCAGCCTATTCTTTTTATCCGAAATATTTGGTAATTTTTGGCTTAAAATCTAACCAATGAAAAATATTTTCGACCCGTCCGTAACAAAGGAAGTTATTGGGAGAATCAACACTTTACAGCCAGGTTCTAAGCCCCTTTGGGGAAAAATGAATGTTGCTCAAATGCTGGCACATTGTAACAAAATTTATGAGTTGGTGTATGATAATGTCCACCCGAAGCCGAATGCTATCGTAAAATTTCTGACCAAGACATTTGCAAAGGAGGCTGTAGTGGGTGAGAAGCCGTATAAGCGAAACGGAATGACTGCTCCAATTTTTGTAGTAAAAGAAGAGAAAGACTTTGAGAAGGAAAAGCAAAGACTCATCGTTTATATCAACCGCACTCAATTACTAGGAGGAACACATTTTCATAATAAAGAATCTCATTCATTTGGAAGATTAAGTACAGGGGAATGGAACAATATGTTTTATAAGCACCTGGATCATCATTTAACACAATTTGGGGTTTAGGATACTCACGATTGACGTCCTCGCCGAACAATTTGATCTTGGTTGCTGAATTTTTCTATTTTAATATTGAAAATAGAATTGAGATCATGAAATGGAGCAAATAAGAAATTACTTTGAAAGCATAACCAATATGAGTGATAAGGATTGGTTATGCTTTTCTTCCAAGCTGGAGAGGCGGGATTTTCCAAAAAAGGCTGTCTTATTGGAAGCCGGAAAAACTGAAAATTATCTTTCTTTTGTCGAAAAAGGAATCGTTCGATTTTACATTCCTAAGGAAGAAAATGATATCACATTCTTCTTCGCTTTTCAAAATGAATTTATGAGTGGATACGATTCTTTTCTGACTCAAACAGACTCAACATATCAAATAGAAACGCTCACCAAAACAACACTCTGGCGCGTGAGCTATTCCGATCTTCAGAAAATTTACAAGGAGACGGAAGTGGGAAATTTTATTGGCAGAAATGCGGGCGAGCAGTTATATATGAATACTTTGAAAAGAGAGCTTTCTCTGCTAAATGATACAGCCGAGCAGCGTTATTTAAAGTTATTTAAAGAACAACCGCGAATGTTTGAGCAGATTCCGCTGAAATACATTGCATCCTACATCGGTATTACGCCGCAGGCCTTAAGCAGAATCAGGAGGCGTATTTATTAACCTGGGTTCATTGTCTTGTGCTGCTCTGGTCACGATCTTTGTAAGAAAAAAAGATATGGAACCGGAAATTATTTTAATTGCTGTATTTGCTCTTTCTCTTATTTTTAACAAGCTAAGACACAAAGCATATAGATTTGCTTTGTCCGGCAGGATAGCCATGTCGGCCATGTTGTTGATGACTGCATTGGGACATTTTCTTTTTGCCAAAGGAATGGCCATGATGTTGCCGGATTTTATTCCATTGAAAATGGAGGTGGTCTACCTTACCGGAATTTTAGAGATAGCAGCAGCCATTGGATTGCAATTGTCAGGATGGAGAGAACTGACAGGGTGGTTATTGATTGCATTTTTAATTCTCATTCTACCTGCCAATATCTATGCGACGTTTAACAATGTAAATATTGAAACTGCGACCTGTGATGGTGAAGGAACAGCATATTTATGGTATAGAATACCTTTGCAAATCTTTTTCATTTTGTGGGTTTACCTGTCGTCGATTAATACGAAGTCTTTTTTGAGAAGGAACTTTTTAGTCTTTCGAATTTAAAAGTGGTAGGGTAAAAAAGGCTCCGTGAAGCTGACAAAATGAGACGAGCAATATATACAGGACGGCATTACGAAGACCTATAAGGTTTTTCTAGTCAACAAATTTCAGATCTCTAAGCTTGGTCTATCTGGATAGTATTGTTTCCAGTTACTTTCAACCTTATAGGTCTCGCTGCATAGGACTTGCTGGCTTTTGATTCTGCGATTTCCATTTTAATTAGCACTCAGGTCAGTGCTAAATTCAAGCTTCTTCAGCAGGTAAATAGACCTATAAGGTTTTTGCGGTTATTTTATTTTCAGCCCTATATACTTTATTCATCTGGATAGCCATGTGCGACTATATTTTCAAGCCTTATAGGTCTCACTGTATAGGTCTTGCTGCTTATACATTTTCGATTCGAATAGTAGTAATTGCCCAACCCCGGCAGGATGTACCAAACCTATAAGGTTTTAGGAAGTGTGCCTTAAAGAGCTATTGCTTAGAAAAAGGCGGGGTCCATACCTGTAAAGTTGTAAACCTTATAGGTTTTATTGTTCTCGTAGATTCATTTTGAAAATGAAAGATTCTTTCTCAGAAGCAGCTTTTGCTCATCGCCTCTTATTTCACCGTTTACTTCTAAGTTTCCGTCCTCATCTACGCTTAGATTTAGAATACCATAGTTGAGTTCGGCAATGATTTCTCCTTCCCGGTGGCGGTTGTACTCCTTGGGGATATCCGTCCAGGTGTGGGTCATGCCGCTGGAGGTGAAATCTACCAATGGATAAGGCAGTCCATTCCAGTCCATGGTGGAAATTTCTGCTATGTGGCGGTCGCCGCTGAGCAGAAGCGTACCTTTGGCTTCCGAAGAGGCTATCAGATCAAAGAGCTTTTGCCGCTCATTGGGGAAATTTGCCCACTTTTCGAACCGGTGATCTTCGGGGATAAACTGAATTCCTGATGCAATGATGTAGAGAGATACGTCCTTGTCGCTCAACTCTTCTTCCAGCCATTTCCATTGCTCCTTGCCCAGAATTGTGCCGGAATTATTTGGCTGATAGACACCGTCTTCCCGCTTTAGCTCGTCTCTGTGGTAGCGGGCATCGAGCAGAATTATTTTAACAGCGTGCTCACCTACTTTGACAGTATTCGCGGAATAGACCCCTTCTCTTGTTCTAAGCGGACTATCTTTTGGGACCTCAAAAAAATCAAGCAATAACTGCTGACTTTCCTCCTTTTTGGCAAATTCATTCCCAGCGTCATTTTTGCCATAGTCATGATCATCCCATACGCCGACAATTTTTGCTTGCTGTCGTAAGCGGGCGTATTCCCGATGAGCATACTGTAAATCATATTTACTTTTCATTACCTCCATGTCTTCTGTATCGCCATAGATATTGTCGCCGAGGAAAAGAAATACATCCGGCTGATGCGCAATGATATCATCCCACAAAGGCTGCGGTGCATCCTGTTTGTTGCATGAACCAAAAGCTATGGTAAGGCTATCTCCTTTCTGGACGAGGAAGGGGGAGGAGTCCTGAGCATATAGCTGTTGGAACAGGAAACTTGAAAAGATTAGTAAGAATAAGTGTTTGATCATGGGAAGCGAATTTCTACGCTAATTTAGAAGAATTTCTTAAAGTTGAAATTACGTGAATGTTATGTTTTAATGTGGCGACATAATTCCCAAAATAGGAAGATTATTTAAAATTTTTATGTTTATTTAAGGGGTGGTTGAGGAATGGTGCGGAGGATTTTTAATTTGCAGCTTATCCGGTGGGATGATTTTAAATGTTTGTAAGCGTTTGTAAATATTTAAAAACGGATAGGTCGTTGAGTGGAAAGTGGTTAACAAATTGAATCAACCGAATAAGGATCGGCTTCGACTGCGTTTATAAAGAAGTTGTGCCCAATGCAAACAAGATGAAACTATCTGAACATAACAACAAGACACTGATGATATCTCTCCATCAAAAGATTGAGAGATATGCGGACCAAACAGCTGACAGGTTAAATAAAGGAGAAACTGGGGATCTTTTAGTTTATCCTCCAAACGGCGGACTGACGGATAATGAACTAAAAGCATTGGAGAAGCTTAAAAATGATCATGATTTAAAAAGTGCCTTGAGGAAAATATTAGCCGATAATTCAGCAGGGATCGTTTTTGACCTGATGAACATTATTGATGGAACGGCAGACCCAGACGAAGATTTAGGAAAATGGACAGAAGTAGCATTAGTGGATCAATTAGACGATATTGAACCAAATGATGACATGCTCCATGATAGTTTCTTTTCGACTTATTGGAACTGGAAAGAGGTAAGACCAAATAAAGGATGGGCTTTAGATACAGAATAAAATAATTAACACTGGGCACGACCTAACAAACAGGTTATTGGGCATATACTGGAAATTCAGGTTTCACAGCCATTTACACACTAAACTGCAACCGGAAACTGATGTGCCCTTAAATGCCCAACACCCAGTTTGCAAACCGTTATGCACAACCAAAACCATGTTCGCCGAATTCAGGATTATGAATAAAGTCTGGACTCATGAATGGTAAGCTAGAGAAGAAATGAATGAAAATTTATGAGAAGAAATTCTGGAAGCTTTGACATGGTTAGGTGAACTAAAGAATCAAGTAATTGAAATTGAAGAACTGATTTCTGTAAATGGGGAGAATTATGACCGTCACCTCACTACGAGATCTAATATTTCAATGATTCTTAAAAACTTTGGTGTTCGGTTTAGTGGTGGAATAGCAATGCTGCAAAGTGATTGTCAGGACTACGAATTCAGAATTGGGGCAACCACAGCAATATTACGGACGGATTATGAAATTACAGTAACTGAAAAGTTAAGTGAATCCGTCTTCAGAAGGACTAGAATAAAAAATAAAATATAGCCTGTGCAACAAAAGCAAACAGGTTATTCGACATAAGTTGGTAAATTCAATCATCATTGCTAATTACTAACTACTTTGCACCAGGATAGAAAAGAGCCATTAAGTGCCCAACACCCAGTTTGCGGACTGTTGTGCTGCATTAAAAAAAGACATGTATGACAAGAATTAGACTATTGTTAATTTTAACCATTTTCATATCAAACTTTGCCTTCGCACAGTCGGACAAGAAGAAGGGATTAAAGACTGAGCTAATTGGAACTTGGGAATTTGTTGAACTAAGAGACGCACAAGGAAACAAAGTGGACACTATTTTCCATAATGTTCCTGCGCTTGACAAACAAGGTTGGGAAATCCCAAAGGGACCTTTATTGACCTACATCTCTGACGGAACTTATTCGAAACAATTTACTCCACAAAACACTGACAGAGGAAAATGGTACTACGACAAAAAGAAAAAAGCAATAATTCATAAGTTGTACTATTCAAAGCCATATGGGACAGCGGCTCAGTACTTAATTGACAAAGGACACGCAAAACAAGATGAAAATAGCGACTACTACGAAGTGATTACTGACGAAGTTGTAGAACTCACGGACGACAAATTGATAATTCTTGAGCTTGAAGGACGACAAAGGACATTTAAGAAAAAGAATTGAAGAAAAAAACAGCGCAACAGAACCTAAGAAAACATGGGGCGGACAGTGGTTTACTCAAGGTTCGTTCTTCGTGGCTGCCTTTGGTCACAGGCGGACAGGAAAGTGCTTCAAAAAGCCCTACGTTTCTTAGCTGCGAAACGTTGGCGGTCATGCAAAAACTACAATGCCACATTGAGACGACCAGACGACCAGATAAACAGACAAATTAACGACTTAAATAAATATGACAGAAAAAAGAAACTCAATTTTAGCTGGAATTGCCTTCGGACTTCTATTCGGACTTTTTCTTGCATTTCGGTTTGACACAAATTACGCTTTAATCGCTGGATCAATTTCCGGACTTGCTTTTGGGGCAATCACGTACTTTTTTGTAACTTCCAAAACAGTTAAAAAGCAAACACAAATTGAAAACCTTGACGGCAAACCTATTGTTCATTCCGGCGGAGCTAATCACTTTATCAACGGTGAAGCAGTTGGTGGAAAACTTTATCTACTGATAGACAAACTTCAATTTCAATCACATAAATTTAATGTCCAAAACCATGGAGAGAGCATTGACCTCAGTCAAGTAAAAGAGGTAAGTTTTTACAACACCCTTGGACTTATTCCAAATGGACTTACGATTAAGACGTATGATGGACAAATAGAAAAGTTTGTCGTTAATGGTAGACGTATTTGGAAGGAAGAAATCGAGAAACTTAAATCAGGTAGATAAATGGAATGAATAAAATTCATGAGAAACTAAGAAAAAAGCGGATTCGTTCAACACACAGTATAAAACAGTTGGGATTCAGTGGTTTGCAAAGCTTCTGTTCTCGCATCAGTGTTTTCCTCGGTGGACGAACGCAGCCCGAAATCCCCACCGTATCATATTCTCAACCTTTGTGGTGCCAAGCAAAAAAAGAGAAACTGCAACCCTCGGAGAGAAAATATTGTTAAATTTGAGTATACGACAAAAAAGGACTGAAGGATATGACTATACAAACAAGGAAATTAAGCTTGATTGAAGAGTTTCTCAGAATTAATGATGAGGAAATTATTTCTAAGGTAGAATCTTTGATAAAGGAGGAAAAACATAAAAGATACGAAAGTAGCCAGACTCCTATGTCAATGGATGAGTTTCGTGGGATGATAGACCAGGCAAAACGAGATAGTGAAGAAGGACGTGTTATTTCGCATCAGGATTTGAAAAGCAAAATCCAGGCATGGAAATGAGGATTGGATGGTCGGATTTAGTAGAAAGGCAACTTCGGTCGATTTTTGATTATTATTATGTAAAAGCCAGTCCATCAATTGCAAAGAGATTAACCAACAAAATAATAGGAAAGTATCTATTCTCGAGAAAAGTCCTTATATCGGGCAAAAAGAACAATTGTTGATAGACTATCCTGAAGACTTCCGTTATTTTGTTGAAGGAAATTATAAGATTATCTATTGGATTCAAGAACAGACCATTACCATAGCTGCTGTTTTTGATTGCAGGCAGAATCCAGTTAAGATGAAAGAAATAAAATAGAGCCTGGCACCAACCCTAAAAAATAACAACGGTTGGTGTTCTGGTGTAGTTAAACTACCATTAACCAGCTTCAATAGGAAGATAATTAGTTGACTCTTTAATTCAGCCGCTGCTATTTTTATTACCGTTGGCGGTAATTTAAAATGACAAAATCAAGGCCAGACATATTATCAAGACCACTGTTCATTTTAGCATTAGGACTCCTGTTGCTAAATGACTTTTATCTGAAATATGAGTTCTCAAACTTTTTGACGGGTAAACTGTCTGACATAGCGGGTCTTTTTCTGTTTCCTTATTTTTTATCCAGCCTTAGAATTAAATGGACTAAGACAATCTACTTGGGAACTGTTCTCCTCTTCATGTTTTGGAAATCTCCATTTTCACAAGACTTAATCAATTGGTCCCAAACTATTGGAATTGGCTTCAACCGGGTAATCGACTATACCGACTTGCTCGCCTTATTCATCCTTCCATTATCATTCGGTTACTTCCAAAAACAACTATCGACTGAACGAAGAATAAGCAAGTATTTGACTGCTCCTCTAGGAATTATAACCTTGTTTGCAATTTGGGCAACGACATTACCCAGAGAAAAAGTTGAATTGAACCTAAACATGAATGAAGTTTATGAAATGCAGATGAGTAAAGCTGACCTCTTCGATTCTATTCAGGCAGGACACGGATATAGAGAAACCCTAGAGAAAAACTTAACAGACAGTCTTTTTTACTTGCACTTTGACATTGTAGATGAAAGCCGAATAGACGTGACAGCACTTTCGACAATAACTTCGATTGATTCAATAACAACCAAAGTAAGGCTTGATAAGATTTTGTACGGATACATCACAGGCGGACTATTTAGCGGAGTGGACAAAGATGATGTAAAACATTTCAAATCCATTTCAGCCGAAGAATTCAAGACTCATTTTGAAACAAACTTCATTCAGCCAATAAAAAATGGGACAGCAGAAAATATTTATTTTGACAACAAAGAAATTCATGACTCATATGAAAATGAATGAATAAAAACTACCGCCAATCGAGTAGCCCTCCCTGAGCTAAAATGCTCACGGTGAGGCTCTCTTTACCTTCACATTCCACCGGTGGATGGGCTTTAAATCTCCCAACACCGGTTATACCCAACATTCATCAGAATTTTTTCTGAATAATAAATCATACTATGAAATAACGTCTTTTACTAAAACTGTTTCTAAACCGGCATTAAACTTCTAATTTGCGATAGTTATTTTAAATATTAAACCCGTTAAAGATTGCAATGAAGCAGATGATATTTTTCGCTATTTTAGGTTTGTCCTTGCTTTCGTGCAAGGGGATAAAAGAGAAAGTAGAAAAAAATGATATGGAAACAACTCTAACTGAGGGCACAGCTTTTAATAATGGCTATTCTGATGTGAACGGCTTGACAATGTATTATGAAATATACGGAGAAGGAGAACCTCTTGTATTGATACACGGGGGCGGTTCTACGATTCAAACTGCATTTGGAAGGGTAATTCCAATTTTAGCCAGGCACAGGCAAGTTATAGCGGTAGAACTACAAGCTCACGGCAGAACTAGCGATAGAGAAGGCGAAGTTTCATTTGAACAGGACGCTGATGACGTTGCAAGCCTCTTGAAAAATTTAAACATTGCCAAAGCTGATTTTTTTGGTTTTAGCAATGGCGGTACCACTGCTTTGCAAATCGCCATTCGTCATCCGCAATTAGTAAACAAGATCATCGCAGCTTCAGCACTTTGTAAGCGTAACGGTGTTCCTGCTCAGTTTTGGGATTTTATGAAACAGGCACGATTGGAAAATATGCCGCAACAATTAAAAGATGCATATAGAGAAGTTGCCTCTGACCCCAATGGTTTACAGGTAATGCACGACAAGGACGCAAAAAGAATGGTTGATTTTAAAGATATTGCAGATGAAAAAATTAAATCCGTTGAAGCACCGACGCTGATTATTATTGGCGATAAAGATATTATAACGCCGGAGCACGCAATTGAAATGCACCGACTAATTGCCAACTCGGACTTGGCAATAATTCCCGGCGGACATGGCGAGTATATTGGAGAAATAACAACACTAAAGCCAGGCCATCGAGAAAGTGATTTTATTGTTCCGATGATTGAAAATTTCCTTGACAAACCGTAAGGGATCAGAAATGAAAACAGATTGCCATCTATAATCAAGCACGCTTATTGGTGGTGCAGGCCGAAAGGAACTTTTGCTGCTTCAGGGAAATTACGAGAAATATTAACTTTAAATGTTGATACATATTCAAACTTTGAGGACGCAGACCTTGGCGGCGGAGTAAAATTAGGTTATAATTTTCAGCTCAAATAGATTAGCCCGCCTCCGTGGTCTTGTGATACACAAACCGCCTATTGCAAAGGCAATTGAAGAAAAAAGCAGCGTTAATTTTAACAACCTATACATGGATGAAAATTTAAAGTACATAGAAGAGAATTTTATTGAACTTCACCATCTCTGTGAAATGGCTCAAATTTCAGTTGAAGAACTAGATCGGTTAATTGAAGACAGAGTTATCCCTGAACCGTCCTACATTATTCAAGTCGAACATTCCATAACATCGCCTTTAAATGATCACTATAAATGTTCAACGACCAAAAAGTATTTCGCAAACGGCCTTGTTGATCTAATAAAACAAAATTTGTCTCTGAAAGAACCCGGTAGCTTTAAAGAAAAGTTTAAAAAGGAATTTTTAGAACAACTTTTAAAACACAGAAATAAAGAATACGCGTACGGGAATATTTTTAGCGAAAATGGTTTTATAGACGAGGAACAATTTGAATTGGCATTTGAAAAAGAATGGGATTTTTATTGTACGGGCGTTTATGGGATATGTACTTTAAATGCAACTGAAAAAGAAATTGTTGAAAAGGAAATTGCAGTTAAGAAATTGATAGAATTCAATAAGCAATTTTTAAACAGGCCATTAACTGATACCGAAAAGGATCAATTGAAAGAACTTAACAACGAATTTAATAAAATAGCAAGTCCTT
>CAMPJM010000029.1 GCA_946886805.1 uncultured Flammeovirgaceae bacterium
CGTATAATATTATTTAATAATTTAAGATTTTGCAATTAAAGCTCAGGGTACCCATTTTATTTGAAAAATACGGAAAAGTAATATAATTGAACTGCTTATATATTTTCTGCAGTGGTTTTCATTCATTTATATATACATAAATCGAAGTGTTAGAAGGTTCAAAGAATAAAAAGAAGAAGAAAAAAGGATGTAGGTATTAGGGCTAAACCTATAGACGTCCAATTATGCCCTGTATTACCACTGATCCCAAGCTTTAGCAATAAAAGCTCCGGACAGATTTGAGTACTTAATGAAAATAGAATTATAAATTTTAACCTTTACCTTTTGAATAGACTTTTATAATACTTTAAGAAATTGAATTTGAATTGTTCAACAAAAATAATTTTGGATAGCATGAGAAATAGGTTTCTTATAAAACGGAAATACCCACATTTTTTTCTTCTTATTTCCACAGCTTTATGCATTTTTCAACCAGCAATCAGTCTTTACGGGCAAACGTCCGAATTAAAAATAGAAAATATTAAATTCCTACCCATAGAAGGACGGCTGTCCGAAGGAACCGTTACAAGCATAGTGCAAGATTACAGGGGTGTAATGTGGTTTGGAACCCGCTTTGGTTTAAACAGATATAATGGGATTGATTTTTCTGTGTATGAGCATGAATATGATGATAGTACCAGCTTAAGCAATAGCTATATAAATTATTTATTGGAAGACAGTAATCAATCATTATGGGTCGGAACTGCAAACGGTCTCAATTTATATAACAGGAATGGTGATTCCTTCAAACGTTTTCTGGCTGATCCCAAAAACAAGAAAAGCCTCAGCCATAGTGCTGTTTATACCATTTTTGAAGATTCCAAAAAGAATATTTGGGTAGGAACAGAAAAAGGCCTGAACAAATATAATCCCGAAGACCAATCCTTTACTAAATTTTTTCATGATCCTGAAGATCCAAACTCTTTGTCCCATAATTATATTCGGGCAATTTTTGAAGACTCCAGGGGAAATATATGTGTGGGAACGTATGGGGGCGGGTTGAACAAATATAATGCTGAGAGCAACCAATTTACGTCCTATAGCCACAGTGTTTCCGATTCCACCAGCCTATCAAGCAACCATATAAGAGTGGCTTTTAAAGATAAGAACGGTGCCGTCTGGATAGGTACAAAAGGAGGGCTAAACCTTCTGATCGAAAATGATGGTGATTTCAAATTTAAGCAGTTTAAACACGAAATCGGTAATCCTAATAGTCTCTCTCACCATATTGTTAGTGCAATCGGAGAAGATGAAATGGGAGACTTATGGGTGGGAACAGAAAATGGAGGTCTTTCCATTTATAACAAAGACAGGAAAAAGTTCTTTAACTATGCCCATGATCCCCTAAACCCAACCAGTCTGATGCACAATTCTATATGGTCTATCTACCGCGACAATGTAGGAACAATGTGGCTGGGATTATTAAACAAAGGGGTAAACAAATGGGATAAGTTCCAAAGTAAGTTCAAACAATATAATATAAACTCTTCCGGGAATGGCCTAAGTAATAGTAACGTTACGTCTTTTGCTGAGGATGAAGCAGGAAATTTATGGATAGGAACAGATGGTGGCGGACTTAATTATTTTAATAGGTCAACCAATAATTTTGATCATTATTTTCATGATCCTGTTGACAAGAGTAGCCTTGGAAGCAATGCTGTTACAGCACTGCTGGTAGATAGTGAAGATGATCTATGGGTAGGGGCCTGGGAAGGTGGTTTGTCTTTTTTTGATAAGTCCAAAGGCAGCTTCATAAATTATAAACATGATCCATTAGACCCTAATTCAATTAGTAGCAATAACATTTTTTCCATCATAGAAGACAGGAAAGGGCGGCTTTGGATCGCTGCTTTTGAAGGAGGGTTGGATATGTTCGATAAGAAAACGCAGTCTTTCACCCACTACTATCACAATCCATTTGATTCATCAAGCCTGTGTCATAACAAAGTTTTTGAGCTGTTTGAAGACAGCAAAGGAAATATCTGGATTGGTACAGAAGGTGGCGGTCTTAGTGTGATGCATTTTGATAATAACGGCAAGGCCTCTTTTACACACTACAAACACAATCCCGAAGATCCGACCAGCCTTGGTGGTGACGCCATTATCAATATAATAGAAGACAGGGACAATAATATTTGGATTGGTACCTTTGGAGGCGGGCTAAGCTGTTTTTTTCCTGATAAAAAGCAATTTAAAACGTATCGAAAAGAAGATGGCCTGCCAAATAATGTAGTTCATGCCATACTGGAAGATGATAAAGAGAATTTATGGATAAGCACCAATGACGGTATCGCCAGGTTTAATATAAAAAATGAAACTTTCAGGGTCTATTCTCAAGCAGATGGTTTGCAAGCGCAGGAATTTACAAGGGGCGCAGCATTAGAAACTAAAAAGGGAGAGTTCTTTTTTGGAGGAGTTAATGGGTTTAATACGTTTTTCCCTGATGAAATTTATCATAATCCCCACATACCTCCTGTTTACATAACCGATTTCAGGATCTATGGTAAGCAAGTAAAACCAGGCGACCCTGACTCACCACTGACAAGGCATATCAGTGATACAGAAAAGATTATACTCAATGATGATCAAAACGTTTTCAGTTTTGAAGTTTCAGCATTGAACTATACTCAGGCTTCTGAAAATCAGTATGCTTATAAACTAGAGGGCTTTGATAAAAATTGGCAATATATTGGCACCAGGAGAAACATTTATTATACAAAAGTTCCTCAGGGCACCTATACTTTTAGGGTAAAAGGCTCAAACAACGACAATAAATGGAATGAAATAGGATCTTCAATACAAATAACCATATTGCCGCCCTGGTATGCCACCTGGTGGGCTTATAGCCTGTATGTCATTGTCGGTTTAGCACTGCTTTATTTATATCAAAGAAATTTAATTTATAGGGAAAGGCTTAAAAGCGACCTCAAGATGGAGCATTTGGAAGTCACAAAGATGCAGGAAGTGGATCAAATGAAAACTAATTTTTTTGCTAACATATCGCATGAGTTCCGAACCCCTTTAACCTTAATATTAGGACCTTTAAAAGCGATGCAAGCCGGAAGATTCGAAGGTGATTTGAAAGGCCAATTAAAAATGATGATTAGAAATGGCGATAGGTTGTTGAGATTGATAAACCAATTGCTTGATCTTTCTAAATTAGAAGAAGGAAAAATGAAACTGAAGGCTTCGGAAATAGATATTATAAGCTTTTCTGAGCCGATTGTGGAGAATTTCATTATACTAGGCAAAAGCAAAAAGATCAAATTGAATTTCAATGCTCCTGAAAATGGAATCAGGGTTTTCTTTGACCCTGATAAATTTGAAAAGATCCTGTTTAATCTCTTGTCAAATGCAATAAAATTTACAAATGAGGGAGGTGTTATCAATATCAGCTTTACAATACAGGACCGCATAATAGATCCTGGACATAATGGTAGGCAAAATCAACAATTTATAAATCTCAGAATTTCAGATAATGGAATTGGCATCAAATCAGAGGAGTTAAGTTCGATATTTAACCGTTTTTATCAGGCTAATAATGCCATCAAAGGCGATATGAAAGGTACTGGGATAGGTTTGTCCCTCACCAGAGAATTAGTAGAATTACATCGAGGGACGATAAGCGTACAGAGTGAGGAAGGAGCAGGAACGGAATTTTGTGTTTCGCTGCCCCTGGGAAGCAAGCATCTAAGTGTTGATGAGATCATCTCGAATCCTTCAGCCACAAGTTTGTCGGATAAAAACCTGGATGATTTCAACGGTTTATCTGTGTCTCAACCCCCTGAGGAGAAAA
Source organism: uncultured Flammeovirgaceae bacterium (assembly GCA_946886805.1). The sequence goes on from CAMPJM010000029.1 coordinate 3,836, forward strand.
AAAGTTGCCGTGTTAAGCCAAGAGCCAATTTGCCCGAAGTTCTAATCATTGAAGATAATGAAGACCTGCGCAATTACATTTGCAATCAGTTGAGGGAGCATTATAACATTCTAGAAGCCAAAAACGGTATTGAAGGGTTGGAAAAAGCCCAAAAAAGGATTCCTGATTTAATTATTTCTGATGTAATGATGCCTGAGATGGATGGCTATGAGCTTTGCAAAAAGTTAAAAGAGGGGGAAAATACAAGTCATATTCCTATTATCCTTCTAACTGCAAAAGTCTCTTCGGAAAATCAGAAAGAAGGGATAATGACTGGCGCCGATTATTACATGACCAAACCTTTTGATGCTGAAATCCTACTATTAAGAGTCAAAAATATAATTGGCTCAAGAGAAAAGCTTGAAAGCCATATTGAAAATAACACCATTTTGCTAGCTCCTAAAAAGGTTAATCTGGAATCTTCGGATGAGAAATTTTTAAAGCAGGCTTTGAGCTGCATTGAGGAAAATATGTCCAATACAGAGTTTGGAGTGGAGGCTTTTGGGGACGCTATGGGAATCAGCAGAATGCAGTTATATAGGAAATTGAAGGAGTTAACTGGCTATTCTGCCAATGAATTTATCAAATCCATGAGGTTAAAAAGAGCATCTCAATTATTGGAGATGGGAGAGTTGAATATTTCTGAAATTACTTATGAGGTAGGCTTCAATGATCTCAAACATTTTCGTGCTTGTTTTAAAAAGGAATTTGGAGTAAACCCTTCTCAATTCTCAAAAAAACACACCTCCTGATTTTCATTTTTTGTGCAAGTTTTGTGCAATTTTATTTTGTAAATAAGAGAAAAACCTTCATATTGGGTTAAATGTTACAGATCTCCCCTTAATTTGTGCGATTTGTATCCGCTCTTATTGCAGTTTTTGTGAGAATTTAAAGTTTTATTAAACTAAATAATCTATATGAAACACTATTTACAAAATTTTCATTTCAAACCACGGCTGGTGGCGTTGCTCTGTTTATTTTATTTTGGAACCAATCTGCAAACGTTTGCTAACGATGCCATAGAAGTTCTAATCAAAGTAAAACAGGAGATTACCGTCTCAGGAGTAGTAACATCCTATGAAGATGGTACACCCATTCCGGGAGTTAATATTTTGGTGCAAGGCTCTTCTACTGGTACAATTACCGATATTAACGGTGTCTATAAAATAACCGTAGAAGAAGACGCTGTGTTGGTATTTTCTGCCATCGGTTTTACTTCTGAAGAAGTTCCTGTTAACAACAGATCGGTAATTGATATATCGCTGGTAACAGATATTCAATCGTTATCGGAAGTTGTTGTTACGGGTTATTCTACACAAGAAAGAAGGGATATAACCGGTGCAGTTTCTACCGTAAGTGCAGAGGAATTAACTGCTATTCCAGCAGGTAACGCCGAGCAGCAATTACAGGGAAGAGTGGCTGGTGTAACAGTAATCACTTCGGGTGTGCCAGGTTCAACTTCCCTTGTTAGGGTTCGAGGGTTTGGGTCTTTTACTAGTAACGCACCTTTATATATAGTAGATGGTGTACCTATCGGAGATATCAGCTTTATTAATTCTAATGATATAGAGTCAACTACTGTATTAAAGGATGCAGGAGCGGCCTCTATTTATGGTTCCAGAGCGTCTGGTGGTGTAGTTATCATTACTACTAAGCAAGGGAAAGCTGGAGAAATGAAGGTTACTTATGACGCGTCATACGGAACGCAGATCCCCGGTGATGGTTATGATTTGTTAGATCCACAGGAAACAGCCGAAGCCACCTGGATAGCTTTGAGGAATTCTGGACTGGTTGATCCTTATTCAGGGAATCCGGTAAGTAGCCAGTTTGGCAGCGGTGCTAATCCCGTTCTGCCTGATTACATTCTACCCGCAGGTGCTATGGAAGGCGACGTTGATTTAGGCTTATACAATGCAGATGTTGATAACTACTATGGTATCTATAGAGCAAATAAGGCTGGTGTAGATTATTATGATGCGGTTACGGATCCTGCTCCTATTCAAAACCATACCTTGGGTGTTTCTGGTGGTAGCGACAATTCCAGGTATTACTTAGGTTTGGGCTATTATAATCAACAAGGAGTTGTTTTAAATACTTATTTAAAAAGGTATACTTTAAGAGCAAATACACAATTTACTATTAAAGATAGGATTCGGATAGGGGAGAACTTTCAGGTATCTCTGCGCCAGCAACCTCCAGGAGCCTTTAACAACCTCAACGAAGGCAATGCACTCTCTTTTGCGTATAGACAGAATCCCATAGTTCCAATTTATGATATTATGGGAAATTTTGCGGGAAGTAGGGCACCTGGTTTTTCAAACCCTCAAAACCCTATAGCCATTCAACGAAGGTTGGAGGATAATAAAGCGCAGAACAGCATTATATTTGGTAATGTATTCGCGGAGGTGGATCTATTGGAAGATCTTACTTTTAGAACCAGTTTTGGTGGTGGATTTGGTAATTTTCATTCTTATAACTTCACCTATCGGTCTTTCGAAAACTCCGAAAATAATGCCACCAATAGCTTCAACGAAAATTCTGGTTACTCCTATAATTGGGTATGGACAAATACTGCAACCTTTGAGAAAGAATTTGATATTCACCGTATTGGGGCAATTGTGGGCGTGGAATCAAACGTTATTGGTGCTGGAAGAACAATCGGCGGAGGAAGGCTAGGCTATTTTACCAATAGCGTAGATTTCCGGACTTTAAATGCTGGCGAGCCTTCGGGTTTAACGAATTTCGGTACAGCTACAGAAGGAACAAAACTAATTTCTTACTTTGGAAAGGTGGACTATGGCCTTTTGGATAAATACCTTCTAAGCGCTACCCTGCGTTATGATGGTTCTTCAAATTTTAGCACCGAGGAACAATTCGGTTTGTTTCCTGCGGTAAGTGCTGCCTGGAGGATTTCAGGGGAAGACTTTTTGGCTAGCTCTTCAGTAATAAATGATTTAAAACTAAGAGCAGGATGGGGAAAAATGGGTAACCAGGCTATACCAGAGGGTAATGCCGCGGGTGCTTTTGCTGCAAATGCTGCATTTAGCGCATATGACATAAATGGTACAAGTACTAGTACTGTTCCAGGATTTGCGCGTACCAGATTGGGAAATCCATTTGGGACATGGGAGACTAACACGACTACCAATATTGGGTTAGATGCAACTTTATTTAACAGTTCTTTAGAAGTGGTAGTAGATGTTTATAATAAGGTAACCAGTGATTTGCTTTTTAATCCTGAGATCGCTGCAATACATGGTTATTTAAATAATTATCCTTATATAAATATTGCAGAAATGCAAAATAGAGGAATAGATCTTCAAATTATCAAAAAAGGAAGGTTTGCTTCTGATTGGACATACGAAGCTGATTTGACATTTTCACGATATAAAAATGAAATTCTCGCTGTATCCTCCGGATCGGACGAATTCACTGGAAATAGTTTTGGTTCAAGTAGGATAGGTAGCTTTACGCTTAATAAAGTAGGTCACCCTATTTCTGCTTTTTATGGTTATGAAGTAGCGGGCTTGTTTCAGTCTCAGGCAGAAATCGATGCATTAAACGAAAGTGCTTCAACCGGTGAATTTCAGGATGCTGCCGCGCCTGGCAGGTTCAGATATGTTGATGTTGACAACAACGGAATTATAGACCCAAATGATAGAACAATATTTGGAGACCCTAACCCCGATTTTACGTACGGTCTAAATGTGAAAGTCGGTTATAAAAACTTCGAATTGGAGGCATTTTTCTATGGCTCACAAGGCGGGGATATTATAAATTATACAAGATGGTTTACAGACTTTTATTCAACATTCCCAGGATCAGCACTTAGCGAAAGGGCACTTTACAACTCTTGGAGTCCTGATAATCCTGGTGCCACAACACCCAAACTTGAAAGTGCAGGAAATTTCAGCACTAGCGGTGTGGCCAACTCTTACTACATGGAAGATGGTTCTTATTTCCGTGCAAGAAACGTACAATTGGGGTATACAATACCCGATGGTATAGTTGATCGATATGGCATAGAAAATCTCAAAGTGTACGTTCAGGCAACTAATGTGTTTACGATTACCGACTATTCAGGTTTGGACCCTGCTGTAAGTGGAGTTGATACGAATTTTGGTGTCGACTATGGTAATTATCCTTTTGTGAGACAATTTTTATTAGGCGTAAACCTTGCTTTTTAACAGAAATTTTGATACAAAATAAAGATAATAGTATGAAAAAATATAAATATTATAAACTTCTTTCAGTGGTAGCACTGGTGATGTCTGTAATGATGTATGGTTGTAAAAATGATTTTTTAGAAACAGCCGTACAAGGACAACTAACAGAAGATCAGGTAGCAAGTGAACAAGGTGTGGAAGCACTTCTAATAAGCGCTTACGCCATGTTGGACGGACAAACCGGCCCTGCTGGTGTGGCTTTATTTAGTGCATCAGGTTCAAATTGGGTTTTTGGTAGTGTTGCGAGTGACGATGCAGCAAAAGGTTCCGATCCTTCCGATCAGGCACTCATCAACCCCATAGAGCGATTTGAGGTAGATGCAACTAACAACTACCTAAATGAAAAATGGAGGTCTGTATATGAGGGCATTGCAAGAGCGAATAACACGCTCAAAATCCTTGCTTTAGTTGAAGATATTGACGAAGAGACCAGAACCAGAATTACCGCTGAAGCGCGTTTTTTAAGGGGCCATTACCATTTTGATGCAAAAAGGATGTGGAATAATATCCCCTTCATAGATGAAACGGTCGTTTATGGCGAAGGTGAAGATAATATAGGAAATACTTCGGAAAATAATGCGGAAATGGTGTGGGCAAAGATAGAAGCAGATTTTGATTTTGCGAGAAAGAATTTGCCATCGACAGGTTTAGCTGTAGGAAGGGCGAATAAATGGGCAGCGGAATCTTATATGGCTAAAGTTTTAATGTTCCAGAGTAAGTTTGCAGATGCGCTTCCAATCCTCGAAAACGTGATTGAAAACGGAGAGACTCCTTTGGGGATTAGTTATGCTTTATTTGACGAATACCATAAAAATTTCAATGCTGAGTATAAGAATGGTTCAGAATCGGTATTTGCCATTCAGTCATCAGTAAACGATGGGGGAGGCGGGTCAAATGCCAACTTTGGTGAGGTGCTTAATTGGCCTCACGGTGCAGGTGCTCCTGGCGGATGTTGTGGGTTTTTTCAACCAACTTTCGATTTAGTAAATGCACATCGTACTAGTGCAGAAGGATTGCCGTTGCCTGATACCTACAGAACCATGCCTGTTGTTAGCGACCAAGGTCTTGACGGAGATGCTAATTTTACACCGGATGCCGGAAACCTGGATCCGCGTTTAGATTGGTCTGTTGGTAGAAGAGGAATTCCTTATTTGGACTGGGGACCTCATCCCGGAAGACCATGGATAAGAGATCAAGGTTATGGTGGCCCTTACTCTCCTAAGAAAATGGTGTTTTATAAAGCACAACAAGGTACATTGTCTGATATAAGCTTTTGGACTCCGGGATTGTCTGCTATTAACTATAATATCATCAGATTTGCTGATGTTTTACTTTGGGCAGCAGAAGCAGCCGCAGAAGGAAACGATTTGCCTAAAGCATTACGATATTTAAATACGGTAAGGAACAGAGCTGCAAATCCTGCAGGGTTTGTTAAAGATGCATCTGGTAATCCTGCAGCAAACTATGTGATTAGCCCCTATTCTGGTTTTGCTTCGCAAGAAGAAGCTCTAGAAGCAATTCGATTTGAACGAAGGATAGAATTTGCCATGGAAGGTCACCGTCGCTTTGATTTGGTTCGATGGGATATAGCCGCACCTGTATTGAATTCCTTCTTGGATTATGAAAGCCAATTTAGACAGTATCTGGTGGGTGCTGAATTTGAAGAAGGGGAGAAATATTTTCCTATTCCTCAAAGACAAATTGACTTACAAACTTTTGGTGGTGAATCTGCCTTAGTGCAAAATCCTTAATATTAGATAATAATAATTATTAAAATATTTATATGAAGACATATTTAAGATTAATTTTAATATGCTGCGTCGTAGGTTTTACAAGTGCATGCAGCGATGATGACTCGAACCCGATTCCTAATCCCGTACTTTCTGTTGAACCCGGGACTTATAATAATAGTTTTCAGCTTCAGGTAAATACCGGTGTGCCGAACTATACGGTATATTATACAAATGATGGATCAACCCCTACAACCGAATCGTTGAAGGTATTGGGTGGTATTCCCATCTTTAGTAACGCTACTAATAACATTTCTATCCTTGTGGGCGACCAGATAATAACAGCTCAATACGTTCTAAAGGCTGCTGATCCTGAATTTACACTTGCTTCCGGAGGATATGAATTTCAACAGTTAGATTCAATTATTTCTGAAACAGAGTTGGCGAAGATTTACTATACAACAGATGGAACTGATCCTACAACAGATAGTAAATTATACGAAGGAGCAATAGATATAAACGGTGATGTGAATGAAATAAGAGCGATTGCCGTAAAAGATGGTTATCAAAACTCTAATATTGTTTCTATTGACTATAGCGTGGGATTGGAGCAGCCAGTTTCTTCTGTATATTGGTATTCTGCTGCTGACGCAGTACCCGTGGGAACTTCCACTCCATTTGGCCCGTCTGCTGTTTTTGAAAGCAGCTATGATGTAACAGTTAATAATAGTGACATCATAGCTGCAATACCCACTGGATTTGACGCAATTGTTATGGCCGATAATTTCAGCAGTGAATTTAATCTAGGTGATTTTGAAGGAAAGGTGATAGTCACTTTCGACAATTCTATCGAAGCTTTATTAAATGATATGCTTGAAGGCGATGATAACATGAATTATTGGAAGGAGAACTACTGGGATAGTACATCTGAACCGATGATCAATTGGGCTAATCCGGCTGATTGGCCTGCCGAGAGTGCTATTCCAGAAAGTGCAGTCATTTCTGCTAGTGCTATTGCAGGAAACGTTGCTGCTGGAGTAACTTTCACCAGAAGAGCTGATATTATTGAAGGCTTAAGTGGAGATCCTGATGATGAGGAAGTGACCCCAGACGATGCTGTAATTGTGTATGAGGTGAAAAAAGGCGAGAAGCAATGGTATTGGGTTCACATAGGTCCATTGGCAGGGGATAGAGGTAGTGAAGTGTTGGACTATGTGTTGGACGAATTAGTTAGATAAATTTAGAATTATATAAAAAATTATATATGAAAACATCAATAAAACTATTGGCATATTTATGCATACTAGGGTTTTTGACCTCTTGCAGCGATGATGACGATGAGTATAATGTAGCACCGATTGTGATCCCTACATTTTCTCAACCTGCAGGGTCTTACAACAACCCAATTGAAGTTACTATTGGCTCAAATGTAGAAGGTGCTGCTATTTACTATACTACCGACGGTTCTTTACCTACGTCTGGTTCTACCAGTTACAGCGGCCCTATAACTATTTCAAGTGATACTGAATTAAAAGCAATTGCTATCAGTGAGGGAAATGGAGAAGCAGAAATAGGAGGGGTAAGTTATACTTTCAAAACCGCTACACCAGAAGCGTCCATTGATCCGGGAAATATAGAATTTTCTCAATATGTAAAGTTGAGTTCGGCTACAGCAGGCGCAATGATTTATTATACACTTGATGGTTCGGATCCTACTGAAGAAAGTATGCTTTTTGACCCTTCAAACGATTCTATCTGGGTAGATGTTGATTTCGACGAGTTGAAAGCATTTGCAACTAGTGATTTTGCAAAATCAGACGTTCTTTCCACCGATTATACCGTAGTATTAGGTGCTCTTAGCACAATTTATTGGTATGCGGCTGAGGGCGATCAGGTGCCTGGTTTAGGAGGTTCTAACCCATTCCTTCCTTATGATGAGGCCATAAATAATTATGAGCTCACATTGAATACAAATACTGTCCTTGATACGGTTCCTCTTAGTCATGATGTTTTGGTTATGGCAGATACTTATAGTGGAGACTTTGACCTTTCTAATTTTCAGGGTAAAGTTATTGTCACCTATAACAAAAGTGTGGAAGCATTTATGATGGATATCCTGGAAAGAGACACCAAAGGTGAATTTTGGGATTACGGTACTCCTACTGAGGTTACATGGGTGACACCTGAAGATTGGGGGACTGAGGCAGTTTTAGGAATTGGTTCATCATATATAATGTCTGATATTATGGATGATGAAGCTGCCGGTGTTTCTTTCGTTAAGCGTGCTGATATTATTCAAGGCACCGTTTTAGAAGGAGACGCAGTGATTGTATATGAAGTAACGAAAGGGGATAAACAATGGTATTGGGTTCATATAGGGCCTTTTGATTCCAGTAATCCTGCCACAGCAAGCGAAGTGTTGGAATATACACTGGGGGCTTTAACTGGTAACTGATAACAAATAAATGTAGAAAAGCCAGTTGTATTTATACTGCTGGCTTTTTTTGTTTAGTTTGTTACTAATAGTAGTAATTTTGGTAAGAAGTGTCTTTACTAATTACTGACAAAATTGATAAAAGTTTACATTTACAACACGCTTCGTCCACTTAATGACAAAACAGGCAGCGAAGGATCCTATTGTCATGCAGACAAAGGAAGCATCTTGGAATCGTTGCTTTTTGTATAAAAGTTTTTTTTAATTGCCTATCCTTCAAAAAGAAAATAAACATAATGCGAAATCATATTACAATACTCTCATTATTAACTATGCTATTTGCTTGTGATTCCGAGCCCACCACACTTTTTAGTTTGGTAGATCCAGAGGTATCAGGCATACAGTTCAACAATGAAATCATAGAAAATGATACTCTCAATATCATTGAAATGGAATATGTGTACAATGGTGGTGGGGTTGGGATAGGTGATTTTAATAATGATGGTCTTCAGGATATCTACTTTACCGGGAATGTCGTGGAGAATAAATTATATCTCAATAAAGGGGGGTTAAAATTTGAAGACATTACCCAAACCGCAGGCGTAGCAGCAACCAACAGATGGAGTTCCGGAGTGGCGGTAGTTGATATTAACAGTGACGGTTGGTTAGACATTTATGTTGGTGCGACTATTATGAAAGATTCTGTTAATAGAGGCAATTTGCTTTTTATTAATAACGGGATTAATGGAGATGGCATACCTGTTTTTACAGAGTCATCTGAAAAATATGGTATAGATGACAGGGGGCATACTACTCATAGTGCTTTTTTTGACTATGATAAAGATGGTGATTTAGATCTTTATGTTCTTTCAAATCACATTGATGAGAAGCATTCGCCAAGCAGGTATCGTCAAAAAATAGTTGATGGCACTTCCTATAATAATGACCAATTTTATCGTAACAACGGCGACGGTACCTTTACTAACATTACTAAGGAAGCAGGAATACTTATTGAAGGGTATGGGCTAGGGCTGGCAATTACAGACATCAACCTGGATGGTTGGTTGGATATTTATGTCTCCAATGACTACGTTTCTAACGATCTTCTATGGATTAACCAGCAGGACGGCACTTTTACAAATGAAATTGCTGAATATTTTAAGCATCAGAGTGGCTCTGCTATGGGGAATGATGTAGCAGATATCAATAATGATGGTTTAGTAGATGTAATTACAGTGGACATGATGCCCGAGGATAATCAACGAAAGAAAATGATGATCCGCGCGAATAACTACACGACTTATATCAATAATGAGAAATATAATTATGAATATCAATATGTAAGGAACACCTTACAGCTTAACAACGGATTCACGCCAAAAGGACATCCCGTATTCAGTGAAATCGGGCAGCTAAGTGGTATCCATCAAACGGATTGGAGTTGGACCCCGCTTTTTGCAGATTTTGATAATGACGGTTTTAGGGATTTAATTATCACAAATGGGTTTCCTAGAGATGTCACCGATCATGATTTTGCCGCTTACGCAAGTGGTATAGGTGGATCTTTATTAAGAACAATTGATTTGTTGGATTCCATACCAGAAGTCAAAATTTCAAACTATATATTTAAAAATAATGGAGATCTGACTTTTGAAGATAAAACAAAGGAATGGGGATTAGACATTCCTTCTTATTCAAATGGAGCAGCTTATGCAGACCTTGACAATGACGGCGATTTAGACCTGGTTGTAAACAATATCAATGACAAGGCATTTGTCTACGAAAACCAATTGTATTCGGAAGGAGGCAAAGAAAAACCAACTAATAATTATTTAAGGATTAAGCTTGATGGCAGTAAAAATGATTTCCCTGCCCAGGGTACAAAAATAGTTGTGCATTTTGGTGAGGGTCAAAAGCAGTTTTATGAACAGTCGGTTTACAGAGGGTATCTTTCCTCTGTCGAAAATATAGCTCATTTTGGATTAGGCGATTATGAAACAGTCGATTCTATCAGGGTCATCTGGCCTGACGCAAAGGAACAGACTATTGTAAATGTTGCTGCCAATCAGGTTTTAACGCTAAATCATGACGAGGCTAATCCCATTCCATCTAACTCCATAAATCCAGAGATTCACCAGGCAAATAATAGACCTTTATTTCAGGAAGCATTAGGCTTGATGGATCAAGCTTTTAAGCACGAGGAGCAGGATAAAGTCGATTTTAATCTACAAGTAACCCTGCCGCATAAATTTACCCAAAGCGGTCCGGGAATTGCCGTAGGAGATGTTAACGGCGATGGTCTGGATGATTTCTTTGTTGGAGGTTCAGCTGAGAAAGAAGGCAGTTTGTATATTCAAAATAAGAATGGCATTTTCAACTTAAATTCCGAGTTGATAAGTGAAAGTGATACAAAGCATGAAGATTTAGGAATTTTATTTTTTGATGCAGATAATGACAGTGATGCAGATTTGTACATCGTAAGCGGCAGTTATGAATTTGAACCTGGTTCGGCCTCGCTTCAGGACCGCTTATACATCAATGACGGAGCCGGGCGGTTTAAAATTGATACAGCTGCCATTCCTGCTATTTCTGCCAATGGGTCTGTAGTTGTAGCTGCCGATTATGACAAAGACGGTGACCTTGATTTATTCGTCGGAGGAAATGTTATTCCCGGGAAATATCCTCTTCCGGACAAGAGCTATATTCTGAACAATGAAAACGGGAAATTTACTGATGTAACTGAAAGAATAGCAAGCGGCCTTTCAGAAATAGGAATTGTTAATGATGCTCTGTGGACCGATTTTGATAATGATGGTAATATAGATCTAATGCTCGCAGGTGAATGGATGCCAATCACTTTTTTTAAATCTGAAAATGGGAAGTTTGAGAATATCACTGCTTCAACAGGTCTTAAAGATCATACGGGCTGGTGGAATAGCTTGGCTTCTGGAGATTATGATAAAGATGGTGACATAGATTATGTCGGTGGAAATTTAGGTTTAAATACAAACTTCCGCGGTACAAAGGAACGCCCATTAAGCGTTTATGCCAAAGATTTCGATGGAAATGGAAGTTTTGACCCTATTGTTACTACCTATTTGAAGGCAGAGGATGGAACACTTAAGCCCTTTCCTATGCACGCAAAAAACGACCTTACTTTTCTTATTCCAAGGATGAAGAAAAAGTTTCCTAAATATGGTATTTACTCCAAGGCCACGATTAATGAAGTACTGTCTCCCGAGGAAATGGAAGGAGCTTTGATATTACATGCCCACCATCTGGCTTCCAGTTATATAGAAAATCTTGGTAATGGCAAATTTGGTATCTCTCCTTTACCAATAAAGGCGCAGGTTGCCCCTCTGTTCGGAATGTTATCTGAGGATTTTGATGGGGATGGGAATTTGGATATAGTATTAGTAGGAAATAGCTATGGTACCGAAGTAACTACAGGTAGATATGACGCTTTGACCGGCCTCTACTTAAAAGGT
>CAMPJM010000030.1 GCA_946886805.1 uncultured Flammeovirgaceae bacterium
CCCTACACAATGCTTATTCAAAAAACCTCATTACAAATAGAATGTTTATATAAAAAACCCTCCTACAATAGGACCGACCATCCGGTTGAAAAAAGGTGTAAGACGATGAATAAAAAAGAATGAGTGCTTATTCTACAGCAATAACAACAAGGAATACAATAATTACCCAATGTCGCCGACTGACCCCGGATTAAAAAACACCAGTCGGATTCCATGATTAAACTCAGCAAAGATTACATCATTTAAATTTAAAGGAAAATGCAGTTGTATTATCAAAATAAAAATTATTACTTTAAGCCTACATTGGTTTAATCGATATTACTTCATTTACTTCCTTTTGGCAGGAATCATTGGCTGTGAGAAAAAACGTATTAATCTGTGCCCTTCTTTTGTTCATCAAGCCGTTTTTTGTGAGCGGCCAAAGTTCAGATAATTTAATCCTGGATTATTCCACCGCTTGTGTAATCGAGGATGGGAAAAATATTGTTGAAAAAAGTTATCTGATTCAAGTAAACAACCAGGCTGGAAATTGGATAACAGACATAGAAATTTCCTTCCAAAAAGGCAATAAAATTAAATCTTTGGAAGGAGAGATAAGAGATAGTGCCGGAAATACCATCAGGAAATTAAAAAAAAGCGATATAGTCGAAACCAGTCATATCTCGAATATCTCGCTGTACGACGACAACTATGTAAAAAAATTCAGCTTGAAACACAATCAATATCCTTATCAGATTTTTTATAAATATGTGATAGAGTATTCTGAGTTTATGTGGATTGCATCCTGGACGCCTGTTTTACACACCGAGACCCCGACCATAAATGCGCAGCTTTCCTTAAATGTTTCGAATGATTTTAAAGTAAAAATAAGCCAAGAAGGTATTTCTAAGACGAAAACAGATACTATTGGAAGCAGGATATCCCATAATTGGCAATATAGCTATATGGATATTTTAACGGAAGAAGTGTATGCACCAAATTTGAGGGATTTACTACCATCTGTTCATATTGTGCCGGTTAACTTCTACTATGGTGGGTCAGGAAAACATGAAACCTGGGCAACTTATGGCCAATGGCTGGAAAATCTCAGTGCTGGCTTAAACTTTTTACCAATTTCTGAAAAAGGTAAAATCCATCATCTGATAAAAGGCACAGAAGATAAAAAGGAAATTATAAAGCTGCTCTACAATTATATGCAGGATAATACCAGGTATATAAATGTTGCCATAGACATCGGCGGAATGAAACCTTATCCGGCGGAATATGTAGCCTTAAATAAATATGGCGATTGCAAGGCCTTGACCAATTATATGAAGGCTATGTTAGAAGTAGCGCAGATTCCCTCCTATTGTGTGGACGTTTTTGCTGACGAAAATCCAAGACAGATTGATGAAAATTTCCCAAGTCAACAATTTAACCATGTGGTTTTGATGGTACCACTCGAAAAAGACACCGTTTGGTTAGAAAACACTTCCAACACTTATCCAGTAGGTTATGTTAGTTCTTTCATTCAAAACAGAAAAGGACTGTTGGTGAATGACGAAAAAAGTTACCTAATTGACATACCTGAGTTGGGCGTGGAAGAGGTGAAAGAAAACCGATCAATAATTTACAATATAGATGAACAATTGAATTGTATAGCAAACATCAACGCAACTTATAAAGGCCCGAAGTTTGAATTCTACAATGCAGTGACTTCACAATATACACAACATCAGCAAAAACAGATCTTACAGAAATATCTGCCCTTTAAAAATTACGATTTGACGTCCTGGGGATTTCAAAAACCAGACAGGAATACCCCTGAAATCACGCTTGATTTAGCCCTAATTTTAAAAAATTTTATTGCCGTCTATGGAAATGATTATATTCTGAAACCACAACCGCTATCTCTGGCTGATTTTCAATCACCGGAACAAAGAAAGTTACCTGTCGAGATCAATTTCCCAACCTATAAAGTTGATAGCATCACTTTTAAATTTCCAGGAAATATGGTTGTGAAAAAACATTCGGAACCAGTCCAAAACATCTCTCGTTTTGGCTCATATTCTATTGAAATAGAGAACTATGGTCACGAAGTAAAAATCATCAGAAAATTTATTTTGAACAGGGGCAGCTATTCCCTTTCTGAATATCCGGCATTTTATGATTTTATACAAAAGGTAAAATATGCAGAATCAAAAAATTTCATCAATTTGATGCTGGCCAATAATTAAATCCAATAGCATTTTTAAGGTAATGCCATAAGTTTTTACAGTGAACAAGAACCCAATTAAAATCGAAAGACGAACAGAACCTCCCGCTATGAAAAAAAATATAGTTTTGGTGTTTATACTTTGCCTGTTGTCTCAGGCTTCTATGTCTCAAACAATATCCCATAAATTTGGTGAGGTGAGCAAAGAGGAGGTAATGCTCCAACAATATGACAAAGATCCTGATGCCAGCGCTTTAGTGTTATACGATATTGGAAAATCACTTTTTATTGATGATGACAATGGTTTTAATATTCACTTCACAAGAACCAAAAGAATAAAAATTTTTAATAAGGCAGGCTTAGATTATGCAGAAATTGCCATACCTTATTACCAGGATGGCTATGGTAAAACGGAATTGGTTACTGATATAGAGGCATATACCTACAATTTAGAGTTTGGAAAGTTAGTTAAGTCCGCCCTTGATCCTGAAAACATTTTTGTTGATAAAAGAACAGAAAAATGGTATTTGAAAAAATTTGCAATGCCTCAGGTAAAAGAGGGTTCTGTAATTGAAATCAAATACGTGCTGAAAACCCCATTTAAATATAATCTTCCGGATTGGGAATTTCAGGATCGGATTCCTACTTTGTACAGCGAGTATGAAGCTGGAATGGTTCCGTTCTATGAGTATTCCTATATTTTTCAAGGTGCCAATAAATTTGACCAGTTTGAATCTTATGAGCGAAATGGCATCGACAGACAATTTGGAGTTCATCAATACAGAGATATGGTCTATAAGTTTGTTATGGAAGATGTTCCGGCCTTTAAAGATGAGTCTTACATCTCATCGATTAATGACTATATTATAAAAATAGACTTCCAGCTTTCTAAGATCACAAGTTATAAAGGGGTTCAGACGGAAATTATCACGACCTGGCCAGCATTAAATAATGAGCTTCTGAAACACGAAAAATTTGGAAAATACATAAAAGACAGTAAAAATGCCGCTGAAAAAATCCTTGAAGATGAATTGAATTTATCCGGAAAAAATGAGCAGAAAAAATGCGAGAGTATTGTAAATTATGTTAAAAAAAGCTTCGTCTGGGATGGATATAGCAGAAAATATGCTAGCAAAAAAGTAAAAGACTTATTAAAAGAAAAAACTGGAAATAGCGCTGAAATAAATCTATTCCTGATAGGCATGATGCAGGCAGCGGGCTTTGATGCTCATGCAGTAATAGTGAGTACCAGAGATCATGGCAAAATTCCGTTGAATTACCCTTTTGAGCACTTCTTCAATGATTTGGTTGCAATTGTGAAAATAGACGGCAAATTTTTGCTAACCGATGCTACCGAAGACCTTTCGCAATACGATAGGATCCCTTATAGATGTATAAATGAAAATGGGCTGATGGTGGTAAAAAATACGGATCCCTGGGTGAAGCTTAATCAAAACCTGATTTCGATCCAACAAGAAACTTTGAAATTACAATTGCTCCCCGATGTGGACTCGGTGGCTGGAAATATCTCAAGACAGATGACAGAATATATTGCTTTGAACTATAAAAATGCATATCGGAACAAAGAAGAAGATATAGAAAAGGCATTGATAAAAGAAGGGTTTTACCAGATCAGCGATCTATCAACAGATAATTACAATAATACCAATGCGCCTTATCAAATCAGTTTTAACACCAAAGTGCCAATAGAGAAATTTGAAAACAGCGTCTTTATTAAACCTTTTTTGAGTTTACCGATAGATGATAATATATTAAAGCAGGAAACGAGGATATATCCTGTAGACATGGTTTATCAAAACCGGAGAATTTTCAAAAGCGAAATAGAAATTCCTACAGCATATTCTGTCACCAAATTACCACAGAACTATAATTTTGAAGATGACCTTGTACAGATTATCTTTTCTACAAAAGAGGTAGACGGAGTAATCAAGACGCAAGGATCGTATTTTTTCAAAAAGGCAGTATATGAAGCCACCGAGTACGGCAGGTTAAAAACCCACTTTGACAATTTAGTAAAGGTTTTTAATGAAAAAATTGTTTTGTCAAAGAAAGGATAATCCACACTGACAACTGCATTTTTAAAAGGGCGAACGAATTTATTCTTAAGAATTCCTTTCCCTTTCAAACTTTTTATAAATTTTATTAAGAAAATTGGAATCATTCTTTTGTTCTTCTTTTTGATCGCCCAATAGGTATCCTACGGGGTTGAGGGGTTTTACATGATCGCAAATTACTTTAATAATCCCGAAGACAGGAATGGCTATGATCATCCCCACCACTCCAAAAACAGCACCGCCTAATACCACTGCAATAATGGTAAACACCGGATGGAGGTCCACCCTATCACCCACTATGTATGGTTCCAATACATAACTTTCCACAAACTGCGCAATACCAAAAGTAATGGTCACTCCAAGCAGAGCAGTTGAATCTCCACCAGCAAACATGGCCATTGAAACACCCAAGCCATAACCTATAATATTCCCGATGTATGGGATAAGAGAGAGTACAGCAGCCAAAATACTGATGAGAATCGCATGTTTTATTCCTGAAATAGATAAACCTATGATATATAAAATTGCCAATAAAATTATTAAGATCAATTTACCTAAAAGATAGTTTTGGGAGATCTTACTTGACTCTTTAATTATTTTTACCCCTTTTTCCCGCTTCTCCTTTGGTATAAATTGTAGAATAGATAACTTAAATTTATTTCTGTACAGAAGGAAGAAAAATACATAGACAAAGGTTAGCAGGGTGGAGCCCAAAAAACTAAAAAAGGACATAATCGCCGAACCAAGTACGCTACCTACACCTTTGCTTTGGCCTGAAGCGCTAGGTTTGTTGCTTTCAGTGGCTTTATTTTCTTTAGTGCCGCCAGGAATGTCTTCACCAATTTTTTGATTTACCTCCTGTACGCTGTAAGGAGTATGGTCAGCAACAAATTTTTGCAATTGCTCAATTTTAGGCTTCAACTTTTCTTTCATTTGTGGCCAGTCTTTGGCCACATTCTGAACCTGAATAGAAACTAAATAAAAAAGACCCACAAAAAAGGCCAGCAAAATTAAATCAGAAATAAACGCAGCCCAGGCTCTGCTTATTCCCCAGAGTTCTAACTTATTAGAAAGCGGGATCATTAACAAAGCTAAGAGCACTGCGATTGTTAATGGTGCTAAAAATGCCTGGGCTTTTGCAAGTCCAAAAAACAGAAAAAACGTTCCCACCACTAATAACGTGAAAAGAACAATTATTTGCTTCGCCTGGGATTTCATTTACAATTAATCAAGAGTTGAGTGGAGAAAACAATTAAATGATGTTAATCTCTTAAACTCATTTTATCGAACATTGTTAAAATCCAATTTCTGATCAATGGTGAGAAATGTACGTTGCGTGATCCGAAGCCTAATTTATTTTCACTGTCTTTATCCTCGCTATAGGACGGAGCCTGGATAATCAACCTAATGCCACATCGAGTGTCATCATAATACTAAATCCTATAAGGGTGGAGATAGTAACAGTATCTGTATTCCCCTTTAATTGTGCTTCCGGGATCAACTCCTCAACCACCACAAAAATCATCGCACCTGCTGCAAACGCTAAAGCATAGGGCAAAATCGGTCTTACGGTCATTACAAGCAGAGCGCCCAGCACGCCCGCAATTGGTTCTACTATTCCAGAAAATTGTCCGTAGGCAAAAGCTCTTCTCCTGCTCATCCCTTCCCTCCTAAGCGGTACCGAAACCGCTGTGCCTTCAGGAAAATTTTGCAAACCTATCCCTATGGCCAAAGCTACTGCCGCCCCAATGGTCGCAGAAGGTAATCCCTGAGCAACAGCACCAAAAGCGATGCCGATTGCCAGCCCCTCAGGGATATTATGGATGGTAATGGCAGAAACCAATAATACACTCCTTTTCCAGCTCGATGTAGGCCCCTCAGCCTGATCTTTTTTAAAGCCAATGTGTAAATGAGGAATTATTTTATCCATTAAGGCTAAGAAAAGGCCTCCGAGTAAAAACCCGATCAAAGCGGGCAGCCAATCAGGCAAATCACTGACTTCAGGCGTCATGGCAATAGCGGGTGCCAAAAGAGACCAAAAACTAGCAGCTATCATCACCCCTGCGGCAAATCCCATCATGCTGTCCAATACTTTCTGGTTGATTTTTTTAAAGAAAAAAACCAAACCGGCTCCTAGGGCCGTAACGCCCCAGGTAAATAAAGTGGCAAATAAGGCCTGAACAACAGGACTATAGTTTCCCAACACTGCGATAATCTCATTCATAGATTTATCAAAATTATATTTTTATAAAAGTAATATTTTTTTTTAGAAGCGTCTAAATTATAAAATAAAAATGAAACTACCATTAAAATAGTCACACTAAATTTTTAAGGGAATTATAAAAGTCCTAGTTATTATTTTTCTTAGATCGCTGCTTATCCCACCAAACAAAAGCAGCGAACAAAACAATGCTTATAATAGAACCCCAAATCAGACCGGTCTTTAACCTTTCAATATTTTGCCCCAAATAGGCTATAAGTACGGTAAGTGGAAAAATTCCCGCCATAGTAGCAGCAATAAACCGCCAATATCCCATTCTCAGCATTCCACCAATCAAACTTATGGCATCATTGGATAAAAAAGGACTTAAACGTGTTACTATCACCGTCCAAAAACCATAATCCTCTATAAAAGAGGCAATTTTTTCTTCAGTCTTTCGTCCTAAAAGTCTCTCAACAACGGGTGTCCCAAGATACGCCCCAATAGCGTACCCAATGGATGAAGCAACGAATACCGACACTAAAATCAGAATTCCTCCCCCAATTGCCCCGTAAGCCAAAACAGAAACCACCATCAACAAGGGGGTTGGGATTACCAACAAAAACATTTGGAGTGTCATTGCAATAATTATGACCAATGGCCCCATCACGCCGAATTGATCAATCCAGCTCTTTATCTTCGCCTCATCGTCACTTGTAAGCACATCCCAGGCTTCTGAAAAAAATTGATTTACCGAAGGAACAAAAAAGTAGGAGCCTACTACTATGACTACTATTGCAATGGAAACATAAAGAGGAACTTTACTTTGCTTAATACTAGATGTGTCTTTTGAAGAGCTTTCCTTTTTTTTCAATTTTCGCTTTTTTTAGGTGATGAAAATTTAAAGCCAGTGCAGAGGATCTGCAATTTTTATCCCTTGCCATACCTTAATTCGGTAAAGCTTGGTTTTCTTTCTTGTTCCACAGGAATAAAATCGGCATTCTCAGAAGCCTGCTGAGCCGCTTCGGGCAACTTTAAATTTTTCCTCAATAAATCATTCTGAATTTTTAGCTCTTTGATGAGATCATCTTGCCTGCTTATCATATCGGGGATTTTAAAATACCACAATACAAGAGACCTACAGACTAAGATCAAAAGTATGATTATCCCTAAAGGAAGCGAGATAACGGAAAAAATTTCATAATAATCCATATCCAAAGATTAAAGTAAAAACCAATTTTATTTACAACTAAAATAATGTAGATAAGTTGTCGGCTAAAATATTAATTATAAAAAATATTATATTATTTGCAGTATCTCAGAATGCTATGGCGGCACGGCCGAACTGGGGGGGGCGCAAAGCCTCGTTTAAAAGCTCAGAAATAAATCACAGGGCTGAGATCTATATTGAGGCTTATACAATTACAGCTGAAGCCAGGGCATGTTGTGCGAGCTGTTGGCAGAAGCTCCGCTTTACTAAACGTAGATCCCCACAGAAGAAGGCGCATTTTCAAGCCCCGAAAAAGGAAGGTTCGGCTGTAGTTTTGAGTGATCCCGGTCCGAAAGACCCCGGACTCGATTCGGAGAACAAGTCCGGGAACGAGTGTTATGGAGTTGTTTTTCAGTTATTTCAGGGTGGCACAGAATTTTGCGAAAAAATTTAAAAACTCAGTAGGACAAATCTTTTGCAGTTTTTATACCTCACCTAAAATTAAAGGTACACAGTCAACTAGGGAATTTACTTTAAAATCTGCATTAACGCTATCATCTAAATCTACCTGGATAGTTCTCAACCCCATTTTTCTGGCAGGTATTAAATCCCGGTCCTTATCTCCGATCATCCAGGAATTTTGAACATCTACATTAAATTTAGCGATGGCTTTCTCAAACATCAGGGTGCCTGGCTTTCTTGATAAACTTTCGCTCACAGAAGGGTGCCCGGGAGCAAAATATATGTGATCTATTAACTTATCACAGCGTTCCTGAATAAGACCGTGGCAATAGTGCATTTGTTCAATGGTATATATGCCTTTGGCTATTCCTGACTGGTTCGTGATAACGATCAATAAATAGCCGTTCTCTTTCAAAGTTTTTAAAGCTTCCGCTACCCCCGGCAGAATTTCCAACTTATCTTCAGAATATACATAATCAACGTAATCTTTATTTATTACCCCGTCCCGATCTAGAAAAACACACTTTTTCAAATTTTATATGATTTTGTTTGAAAAGCTAAATTAAGCTAAGTCTTCTATAAATAGGAGAAAAACTTGTAAAAGTTGACGCCATTGTAGCCGCGATCCGAAATATGACAAGGCTACTGCAATCGATTGAAAACGCATAAAAACGTTACACTGAGACTTTTATTGGGAAACTGCATTTTTTTTCATAATTATTATATCCACATTTAAGTAAACAATAACTTATTTAAATCATATTATTATGAAAATATTATTCGAAGATCAATTTATCCGATGTCAATTTGATGAAGAACACGGTATCTTATATCACGTATGGCTTGACAAAGTAAAAGGGGACGATTTCAGGAACAATTTATTGAAGGCTCTCGATTTTTATAAGACTTTGAAGAAAGACAACCCGCATTTGCATTGGCTTGGCGACACCAGAAACTTATCCGTAATGCCCATAGCCGATCAAAAATGGCTGGACGAAACCTGGAATGAACTCCTATTTGTCGATGCCGGAGTTAAGACTCACGCCGTAATTATTGGTGACGATGCATTTACCAAATACGCCATGGAAAAATTCAAGAAAACCATGAACCAGAAATATGCCAGTAAAAAAATAATTCTGGAAACTTTTAAAGATGAAGAAGCTGCTTATGCTTGGTTCATGAATTTGAATGAAAAAATTGCCGCAGAATAAAAGTTAATACGTTTTGAAAGGAATGACATAAAAAAACATCTCCCCAAACTTTATATATCTTTTTAATTTATGGCAAAAAAACAATTCAGAATAAACCTAAAGCGCTTCTAAACCTTCCCTGACAAGAAAGAAAGAAAGAAAGTAGAATTCCCTTCATATTGTCTTGGGGAAGGTATTTTAAAAAGAAAAGGCCCATCAAAGGGCCAAATAAAATTGAGATTATGACTCTTAATCACCAATAGTCTAAGCTATTTCTACTAATTCTATTTCGAATGTCAAATCTTTTCCAGCTAAAGGATGATTAGCATCCAGTACTATTTT
Organism: uncultured Flammeovirgaceae bacterium; assembly: GCA_946886805.1. The sequence goes on from CAMPJM010000030.1 coordinate 9,674, forward strand.
TTCTTCGGTGATTTCAGCAACTACAACTGGCATAGCTTGTCCGTTTGCCTGTTGAACTTGCAGTTGTTGGCCTACCACCGGCTTTATATTCTCAGGAACTTCCGATTTCGGAACTTCTACAAACATATCTTCTTTTTTATCACCGTAAGCTTCTGCAGAAGGAATTTCAGCCGTCACTTTTTCTCCTTTTTGCAATCCCTGAACAGCCGAATCAAAACCTTTGATCATATTGCCATCACCCAAGGTAAATTCAAGTGGTTCCCTATCTATTGATGAATCAAAAACAGTTCCATCCTGAAGTTTTCCAGTGTAATGAACCTTAACACGATCGCCTTTTTTTGCCGCTTCCATTGTACTAATCTTTAATATATATATAAATAAAACACGCAACCTTTGCACATTTATACCCGCAAGTTACAGAAACCCAAAGGGAATTAAAAAAAATTCAGCCAATACCTTGGTAGTGTTCGATATTAATACAATATTATGTTCGATATTGAACAACCACTGCTTGTCTATCTTCAGTTTTGATTATAAAGCATTGTTACTTCGATGGTTATAGATTTGGCATGCATTTCGCCTCAATTAGTTTAGTTAAAAATTTTGATGGATATGGTAGATAAAACTTTAGGAAAAATATTAATAATAGATGATGATGAAGACGTGCTTTTAGCTGCAAAATTCCTCTTAAAAAAACATGCACATGAAGTAATCATCGAAAAAAACCCAAAAAAAATCCCCTTCTTACTGAATAATGATACTTATGATGTCATTTTACTAGACATGAATTTCAGTAAGGACATCACAAGCGGCAAGGAGGGGTTTTATTGGCTAAGCCAAATTTTGGAGAAAGATCCAAAGGCGGTAGTAATCCTCATCACCGCATTTGGGGACGTGGAAATGGCCGTGAAAGCGCTAAAAGAAGGTGCTACAGATTTTGTATTGAAGCCTTGGCAAAATGAAAAGCTATTGGCAACTATTTCTGCAGCCATCAAACTGAAAAAATCCTATACCGAAGTGGATAGGTTAACAAGAGAAAAAAAGCAGCTAGCTAATGATATAAGCCAGCCATTTAAAGATATCATTGGCGAATGTGATTCTATGAAAGCAGTGTATTCACTTATCGATAAAGTGGCTAAAACTGATGCAAATATTCTGATCCTTGGAGAAAATGGCACTGGAAAAGAGTTGATAGCGAGAGCTATTCACCAGAAATCGCTGAGAAAAGACAACGTATTTATTGGGGTAGATATGGGAGCCATTACCGGTTCCTTATTCGAAAGCGAGCTCTTTGGCCATAAAAAAGGGTCTTTTACTGATGCAAGGGAAGACCGCACAGGGCGGTTTGAAGTGGCACATGGCGGCACCCTTTTTATGGACGAAATAGGCAATCTTAGCCTACCGCTTCAGGCAAAAATATTGACAGTTTTACAAAAAAGAGAAGTTACACCGATTGGTTCTAACAAAGTGACCAAGATTGATATCAGGCTTGTCTGCGCCACCAATATGGCGCTTTATGATATGGTAAAGGACAATGCTTTCAGGCAGGACTTATTATACAGGATTAATACTGTAGAAATTCATCTCCCGTCCCTTCGGGAAAGACAGGATGATATTCCCCTCCTCACAGATCATTTTCTGAAAATGTATGCAGGGAAATACCGGAAGTCGATTAAACGAATAGCTGCATCTACCATAAAAAAGTTAAAAAGCTACCATTGGCCCGGCAATATCAGAGAACTGCAGCACGCAATTGAGCGAGCAGTGATTATGAGCGACAATGAAGTGCTAAACCCTGAAGATTTTTTCCTCACTCAGGAGGAATCAAACAATAGCGAAATTGCTTTTGATTCTTTTAACCTGGAGGAGGTAGAAAAAGTAACTATTCAAAAAGCGATCAAAAAATATTCAGGAAACATTTCCAAGGCCGCAAAAGAACTGGGGTTGACCAGGGCATCATTGTACAGAAGGTTGGAAAAACATGAAATTTAACAATTATAGGGTCAATATTCTAATCCGAATTTTCTTATTGACGATTACAATATTCTTACTGGCAAACCTGATCTACAACCATCCTTTCACATTGAGTCAGGTGGTGGTGACGGTGCTTTTTGGTGTTCAACTTGTAAGCCTGTTTAAGTACCTGGATAGAATTCACAGCGAAACAGTCTCTTTTCTGAACTCGATCCAGTATGATGAATACCCTACAAATTTCAAAGGAAAAGAAGGTTCATCTCTCGACTTCCTCTATATTGAATTCGATAATATTATAAAAAAAGTAAGGCAAATAAGGGGCGAAAAGGACGAACAATATTATTATCTAAAAAACATTGTAAAACATTTAGGTATAGGTCTTATCACCTTTAACCGAGAGGGAAAAATACAAATCGTAAATACGACAGCCAAACGATTTTTAAATGTTTCGGACATTAAAAACATTAAAGAACTTCAGCAATTAAGCCCTCTTTTGGTAGAAAGTTTTTTCCGTTTAAAAACCGGGGGGAGTGATTTAATAAAACTCGAAAGGAATGGAGAAATAATCCAGCTTTCTATTTATGCCATTGAATTGACTTTAAAAGGCGAAGCGTTTAAACTGATCTCCCTACAAAATATCCAAAGTGAACTGGAAGAAAAGGAAATGGAGGCATGGCAAAATCTGATCAGGGTGTTGACGCACGAAATCATGAATTCGGTGACGCCAATTTCTTCACTGGCAGCCACTGTTGAACAGGAATTGGTGGGTTATATAAATGAGGGGGATATTAAACCAGAAATAGATCAGGAAGAAATGCAAGATATTCATCTCGCCGTCCAAACCATCCAAAGAAGAAGCGAGGGGCTAATTAGATTTGTAAGTGACTTTAGAAACCTGACCAGGATTCCAATTCCAAAAATAAAAAAAGTGGCCATAAGCGATCTTTTTAACCGGATAAAAGTGCTTTTAAGGAATGATTTCAAAACCAACAACATCAACCTAATAATTTCACTTTCTAAAGAAGATCTTACCATAAGTGCCGATCAGGAACTGATAGAACAGGTATTGATCAATCTGTTGAAAAACGCTATTCAGGAACTTGAAGAAAAGGAGGGAGAAAGAATTATTGAATTATCGTCTTATGTAGAAAATAGAAGACGGGTAATTATAAAAGTAAAAGACAACGGCTCAGGAATAGAAGAGGAAGCCCTTGACAAAATATTTATTCCTTTTTTCACCACAAAAAAACAAGGATCTGGTATTGGCCTGAGCCTTTCCAAGCAGATTATGAGACAACACAAAGCCAGTATAAGTGTGAAATCCGCCATTGACGAGGGAACAGAATTTATTTTGAAATTTTAATCTAAATATATCGTTAGATTCACATCATTCGAATGCATAAGTTTTGCATTAATTGAATTATTTTAATGATTTAGGCTTCATTTGAATTAAAAGTTTATTTAGATTTACAAAATAAACATGAAGTATACCCATTATGGATACAAGTAAAAAAATTACCCAAATTTTAGTAGAGAAATTAGGAATAGCAGAAACAGAAGTTACTCCTGATGCGAATTTTGTGAAGGACTTGGGTATTGATTCATTAGATTATGCGGAACTGGTGATGGAATTTGAGCAGTCATTTGATATCCGGATTCCAGACACGGATGCTGAAAAGCTGCAAACGATGAATCAGGCTGTGGCCTATATAAACGAAAAAAGGAATTCCTAAAGATTGTCCATTGAAGAAGTTTCATTGAAGCCAAAAAAGTAAAATCGGTTTTTTTTGTTGGTTTACCATTTCCATTTTTGATTTCTCATCCATTTTTAAAGGCCTTTTTTTTTATATCATTACCTTAAATTGCGTCCCCTTCAATTTCCAGTATTGATAATTCTAAATTTGCCGGACAATTAATGCCTGTTCAAAGTTCAGCTATAGACTTCAACTTGCGTATATTTACTACAAGCACCTGTTGTGTGAATCAAAATTCAACAATTAGAAAGAGTTTAATATAAATCATCCATGCCTACTCCTGAAGAAGAGGGTTAATGATTTAATATTCAATGGTTTTATCAATATTGTAAATTCACACAAAGGGTAATAACTTAAATGAGAAAGGGTAAATAATGGCTATTATTAGTAAAAAGAAAATTCCGTTTCCTATAAGTCAACCTTTAAAAAATTATTTAAAGGACCACGACAGGGAAGTGAAATCCCCGATAAAATACAGCGACCTGACCCGTTATGATAATTCTATTCCGCTATACGACAGAATGGGTGAAGATACACTGTGGCAAACGGTATTTTATCCGCAAGACGATATGAAGCATATTTACTATAGTCTAAAAAAAATATACGCAAACTTAAAGGCAGATGGTGATTTATCGGTGATGGAACATCTTTTTATTGACCGGGTTGATATTTGTGTCTATGGAAATACGCAACCTTTCAGGGTTAGGATTGTAAACCGGGTGAACGATAATTTCGATTATTTTTATATAAAAAACGCCGACGCCTCGAGAATATATGGTTTAGAGCTCGAGCATTTACTATCCCCTAACAGGATCAGCTATATTGTGGACGGAAACACACTAATTGAAGAACATATTGCGGGCATACCCGGTGATCAGTTTATAAAATACCACCTAAATGACAAAAGCTTAAATAAGATAAGACTGGCCAAGGAATTTGTAAAGTTCAATGAAAGGTGTTTCGTCAGGTTATTGGGAGATATGCATTCTTCCAATTTTGTGATAGATGTAACACCAGATTTTGAAGAGATCCACTATAGAATAAGGGCAATAGATTTTGATCAGCAATCCTATGAAGGCAGAACGGCTATTTATATGCCAAAATATTTCAAACAGAACAATCCGTTTATCGAGATAGGTTTGAACCTGTTGACTCCGGAAACGGTAAGACAGTACCAAAAAGAAGAACAAGCTTTAATAGCTCATAGAATTAAAGCATCGCGATACCCCCTAAAAGACCTGATGGATGCAATGATAAAAGATAGGATCTCATTGAACAAGCATGTTGAAAGTCTAAGACCCGAAATGGCCAAATACTATCAAAACGAAAAATTTCTCAATTGTAAAAACATGGGAGAAATTTTAAAATTGAGCCTCAAAGTATTGGTTAAAACTTTAAATAAAGCTTAGTGCAAATATGAATAGCGCAAAGAGAAAGTTTCAAGAGATAGCTTCGATAGTTGCCTCGTTTTTAGAACCCATCGAGGGCTTTAGTTTCTCGCAACTTGGTCATCCACAAAGTCCCATTGTGCTACACTAAAGTTTTAAACAACCTAACACACCTCATTATCAACCCATTACCCTTCACCTCAAAAAAATAAATTTCATTACTTGAATTTTATTTAGGTATATTATTATATTACTAAATAAATGCACTGTAGCTGGCTATTCTAGTGTCATGTCAAGCATAAATCTACAGGTAAATAAAAATCTTTCCTGTCATTTGAAACGACACTTAGAAAAACATTCAACCTCTATGTTTAGAAATTACCTAAAAGTTGCTCTTCGGAATATCAAGCGGGACAAAATAAATTCACTTATCAATATTGCTGGCTTAACCATTGGCTTTGCATCGGTAATAATTATCTCGCTTTTTGTTTTTACTGAATTTCATTTCGATCAATTTCATTCAAATAGTGAAACCCTTTACCGATTGACCTATGACGATTCCGGGGGAAACGGGCGGCATCTAGTAACTACCGCTCCACCCATGGGAAAAGCAATAGTGGAAAATTTTCCTGAGGTGGTACAGTCTACCTTGTTTATGTATGCCCCAAGCACTATTATAAAATCCAAAGAGGCGCAATTTTATGAACCCAACGTGGTTTACGCAGACTCAAATTTCTTATCATTATTTACTTT
>CAMPJM010000031.1 GCA_946886805.1 uncultured Flammeovirgaceae bacterium
AAATAACTATCAGCAACGCTTAATCAAACCTTGGTGAGGTTTAGCAAAGCATGACACATCGTTATGCAACTATTCTACGTGGATGCTTCATGCTTATCGAAAGAGCAGTAAAACATCAGGTCGAATAAGCTTTTCCGTTCTCTTGATATTCAGGTGTGTCTAGTTTGCAACTGTTCAGCGGGATTTTCAGCGAAAAAGTTGTACCCACGCCCTCCGTACTTTGGACGCGGATAATACCATTATTCATCCTGGTGAAATCATAGGCAAGTTGAAGCCCTAAACCCAGGCCTTTTTCCCCGGCGGTTCCATGTGTATTTTTCTTTTCAATAAGTTCAAAAATACTTTTCAGTTTTTGTTCAGAAATACCAATACCGTTGTCTTGCACTTGAATCAAAGCCCATGCATCTTCCTCTTTAGCCGTTATAGTAACCGTACCGCCGGTGTTGGTAAATTTTAGAGAATTATTAATTAAATTCCTAAGTATTGTAGTCATGCTGTTTTTATCAGCCCATAGGTAAATGTCACTTTGGATGTTTATTTTTAAAGCTATTCCTTTTGCATGCGCTGCGGTTTGGAATATCTCCACATTCTCTTCTATAATCTCATCTAAATTTATGTTGGTGGGGTAGTAAGGAAAACTACCTTGCTGATTGATGGCCCAGTCCAATAAATTGTCCAACAAAGTTGAAAGTTGGCTGGCGGACTTGTCGATGTATTCTGTTACCTCGACCAGATTTTTCATGTCATTCTGACTTAGATAATGTTTTATCAGATTTGAAATTCCGTTAAAAGCGTTGATTGGACCTCTTAAATCATGGGAAATAATGGAAAAAAATCTGTCTTTTATTTGATTTAGATTTTGGAGTTCATCTCTATGAAGCTTCAAAAATTCCCTTTGCTTTGTAAGCTTTTTAGTAAGGAATAATTTTCTCCGATAATTTTGATAAATGATATAAGCAAGCGTTGCTATCAATAAAATAACAATGATAAGCCCTACTGCTATGACTTTATTTTTTTTTGCCCTTTCCTTTAAGATATCTATTTCAGCTTGTTTTTGTGCTACTTCATAAGCTGTCCGGAGATCGGCGATTTCTTGAGTTGTCGCCTCATTGTTTATGCTATCTCTGTAGGCAATGTATTGTGACTGGTGGAGAAATGCTTTATCATACGCCTCTTCGATACCGTATAATTCTGCCAGTTTTAAATTGGCATCTCTGATCTGTTCTTTAAACCCTCTTTCTGTAGAAATAGATAAGCTTTTGTGAGCATATTCCAATGCTCGTTCCTGATCACCCTTTTCGCTATAAATATCAGCCATATAGGTAAGGTATACTGCAATAGGATAAAAATCCTGGAGTTTACTCAATATATCTATAGCTTGTTGCAGATGCTGTTCGGCGAGTTCATTTTTATCTTGCGAAGCATACACCAGTCCTAAGTTCCCCAAGCAATAGCCCTTTCCGACTTTAGAATCTAATTTGTTAAATATGATCTGACTTTTATGAAATAATACAAGAGCAGAATCTAAACTTCCGATATTAAAATATTCGTCCCCCAGGTTCAACATTGCAGAAGCCAGGTTAGTAGAATCTTTAATATCGGAGTAAATGGCTATGGCTTTATTATAATATTCGACTGAGTTTTTATGGTCATTATTTATTGAATAAATATCGCCTAATGCAATGTATGCTCCGCCAAGCCCCCTGTGATATCCTATTGAATTTGCAACCTTAGCACTTTTAAAATAATTCTCTGTGGCTTTTCGAAGATCGCCCTTTAATCTATATGCGTTTCCTTTTTGAAAGTAGCTTCTTGCGACCCATTTCTGGTTTTTTGATTTTAGAGATAATTCTAAAAGCGTATCCGCATAAGATAACATTGTATCGGGAACAGAATGATTAAACGCAATTTCCTTAAGTATGAAGAGTTGCGTAGTATCATTTAAAAGATTTCTGTCTATAGCAATTAAACTATCGGCTACTTTTTGGTTTTGAGCGATAGATACAATAGGAAATAATAAAATAAAAATTACAGCTAAACTAAAATAGAATATTCCATTCTTGGCAATTCTAGATTTTAACTCTAATTTTTGGATCCACTGAAAATACATTTTGACCTATTTTGAAATCTATATTGTAAGCCTCTACACCCGAAGCATCACTTTTTATAATACCATGCCAGGTGCCATTTGGCCTTTTGTAGGGTTCTCCACTGATGAAAATATTAAAAACACCATCCTTAGCTACTATACCTGTCAAATCATCTATTCCTGAGTTTTCGGCAAGCCTCCAGGTAACTATATCGCCTCTGTTTACATCAGATACGAAATCTTCAGCCCCGCCAGAATGACCTTCGCTATCTGTAAGTTGTAGATCATGAGTCCCGGGAACTAAACTAATAAAAATTTTGACATTTTTCATTTTTATAAATGTTTTGGGTTAAGGAATAAAATAAATAATTTCACTAACTGGCATGTGCTAAAATTAGTGATGCTCAAAATGAAAAAAGTGATAATTTCTAAAAAAATAAGGTGGATGTAAGTAAAATATAAATATTCCAATACAATGTGGAAATAAAATATTTTCGTCTATATTTGTTGTTGTACTAATTATTGTAAAATGGAGGAGTCGTATAATCTGTATTCTTTTCTTTTGGACCGCACCGCTAAGAGGGTGAAACAATATGCCCAGTCCAGATTTAAGGAATTAGGTTTTAATATAACCGTGGATCAATGGTTGGTTCTCAGGCATCTTTCGGATAACAGGAATCTGACACAAAGAGAATTGGCTGATCTAATATTTAAAGATACACCTACGTTGACGAGGATAATTGATTTGTTATGCAATAAAGGCCTGACCGAGAGAAGAATACATCCCGAAGATAGAAGATGCTTTAATGTATATCTCACCTCAGAAGGAGAAAAGAAGGTTGCGGAAATAAGGCCTTTAGTGAGGAATGTGAGGCTAAAAGCGTGGGAAGGTCTGAGTGAAAAAGATTTCGAAGAGTTTAAAAGGATATTAAATTCAATCTACACCAACCTGGAATAATTATTTTGATTTATTTGTTGCTATACTAATTATTGTTAGGGAAATTTGTTGCACATAATTTTTGTAAGAAGATGATAAAAACTGATATATGTATAATTGGGGCTGGTCCCGTAGGCTTATTTGCTGTATTTGAAGCGGGCTTGTTGAAGATGCGTTGTCATTTAGTAGACGCTTTACCGCAAATAGGAGGGCAGTTATCTGAGATATACCCAAAAAAACCGATATATGATATCCCCGGTTTCCCTGACGTTAAGGCGCAGGAACTTGTGGATAATTTAAAAAAGCAGATAGAGCCGTTTAAGCCAACGTTTACGCTTGGTGAAAGAGTGGATAGTCTTACCAGGCTTGAGGACAAAAGCTTTATTCTTAAAACTTCCGATAATACTGAAATTCAGGCTAAGGCGGTGGTGATAGCTGGGGGACTTGGTTGTTTTGAGCCCAGAAAACCAGAGATTGAAAACCTTCAAAAATTTGAAGGAAAAGGGGTAGTTTATATGGTAAAAGACCCTGAGCATTTCAGAGATAAAAAATTAGTAATTGCCGGTGGGGGAGATTCTGCGCTTGATTGGACTATTTTCCTCGCAAATCTTGCTCAGGAAGTAACTTTGGTACATCGAAGTGATACTTTTAGAGGTGCGCCCGATTCGGCTGAGAAAGTATTTGCCCTTGCAAACGCAGGAAAAATAAAGCTTTTGTTGAGTTCCAATTTAAAATCAGTTGAAGGTAACGGTTCTTTGAAATCAGTTGCAGTGATGAATAAAGAAAAGGAAATCCACGAAATTGAGGCGGATTATATGATACCACTATTTGGCTTAAGTCCAAAATTGGGTCCTATTGCTAATTGGTCCCTGGATATTGAAAAGAGTGCCATTGCCGTAAATACTTTTGATTATAGCACCAATGTCCCCGGTATTTTTGCTATTGGCGACATCAATACGTATCCCGGCAAACTTAAGCTGATTTTATGTGGATTCCATGAAGCGGCTTTAATGGCTCAGGGTGCATTCCCATACGTTTATCCCGATCAAAAGATCAGTTTTAAATATACAACCGTGAACGGTGTAAACACATTTTAGACAATACGACATGGAAAGTGGCATGGTTAAATTTGAGGTTGAAGATCGTGAAAAAAGGGTTCAAATAATAGAAGTTCCAACAGATATTAGCCTCAGCCTGATGGAGGTTTTAAAAGCGTCAGAATACCCAATACTGGCGACCTGTGGGGGTATGGCCTTGTGTGCCACTTGCCATGTTGAAGTGAAAAACGGTGCTGAAAATTTGGGAGAGCCAAATGATGCTGAACTGGATATGCTTGATACTTTACCGGACGCAACATTTGAGAGCAGATTGGCCTGCCAAATAAAAATAGGGCCACATTTAGAAGGAGCTTATTTCAAGCTAATGGCAGAAGAGGCAGAATAGCAATTAGTTTTGTGTTTTTTCTTAATTTAATATCCTTTTATCGAAGTTTTAGCTGTAATTTTTTAATATTTATGAATTGGAAGATTTTTTAAAACAACCTTTTCATATCTATGGCTAATTTCAAAATATTATCAATTGACGGTGGTGGTACCAGAGGGATAATACCCGCCACAATTTTGGACCTCATTTTCAAGGAAAAAGGGAAACATCCTACAGAACTTTTTTCATTATTGACAGGAACATCTACTGGTGGTATTTTATGTACTGCCTATGCTTATGGCCTCGAAACCGACAGGTTGGTAGATCTTTACCTCAACAAATCTGCCGATATTTTCCATGATACGGGCTGGGATGATTTCAGGGACGGGTTTGGCAAAAATTTAGGGGCCGACTATTCCAACAAAAAATTTAAAAAGATATTAACAGAAGTATTTGGTAAGGCTACTTTATGGGATATCGATAAGAAATTGGCTCCGCATGAAAAAAGCTTGATGGTTTGCAGCTTCGATCTTAATCCCGAAGAAGGGGGAGAGCCGATCAATTTCCGACCACGAATCTACCATAGTAATTTTATAAAGGATAAGGATTTATCATTAGTAGATCTCTGCCTAATGACTTCTGCGGGCCCAACTTATTTTCCTATTTATAAAAATCATGTCGATGGGGGAGTGAGTTTAAACAATCCTTCCATGGCAGCACTATCATATGCGATAAACAGCCATGAAGACGGTGCGGGAGAATACCGCCATCCCGATGGGAAAAGGAAAGGCCTTGGTTTGAAACTTGCTGATTTGAAGTTATGCTCTCTCGGATGCGGCACCTCGAACAGGAATTATATTGCTGCAAAAGATATTAAACGGCAAAACGACGGAGATTGGGGGAATTTACAATGGATGAAATATTTGCCTGACATGCTTACCGAAACAAATATGCAAGCGTCAACCTATTATGTGAATCAGCTTTTACAAAAAGATAAATACCTGCGAATACAACCCTTGTTTAATAGTATTGAGGCACCTACAGTACTTCGGGACAAGGTGGTTGGATTTGATGTAAAAGACGCAAAACACCTGAGGGCAATGCACGACTACGCAAAAGATATTTTCGTTAAAAATAAAGACGAAATATATGATTTTTTGGAGATATAGGTTGATGATTGACGATTTATGATTTATGATCGACGAATTATGATTGACGGTTGACGATTTATGATTGATGATGATCACAAATACCAAGGCCTTTAAAGTGGGTTTCTTTATTCACCTTTTGCAAATTTAATAATTTCCTTTACGTCCATTCTTTCATTTAATCTTTGAGAGTATAAAAGCTGTTTTACGACCAAACCTTTATCGAGCAGGAACTCAGCTGGCATGGTTTTAATGGATTCGCCCTCTGCCATAGCGTGCATGGGAACACCTAATGCCCTGGCTTTAAAAGCAGTTTGAACAAATGTTGTTAAATGACTAATCGCAGATTTTATTACTGAACTTTCGAGGCCATAAGCGTTGTACCACTTTTTCTCAGGATCGGAAATGATAGGAACAGGAGAAACTTCCTGGTGAAACGTACTTCGTAAAATAATACGCTCTGGTGATTCAAAAAAGAAGATCATCTCAAATTCGTAAGGCTTTAGATCTTCGTAAATTTTTGTAAGATTATGAACCCTTATATTGCAAAACGGACAGCCGGCATGGCGGAAAAAAGCAATTAAGACTCTTTTATCTTTATACTCTTCTAAATCTATCACTCTGCCATAAACATCCTTTAACTTAAATACAGGTGCGACCACATTTCTTTCCAGGTACATAATTTTGTATAATAATAGTTTTAACAAATGAGTTTGGTAAAATAATTGGCTGTTATTCGCATCCGCAATATAACATTCGCAATCTTTCTATTTGTCTTAATCGTAATAGGCTGTAAAAAGTATGGGAGATGTATGATTATTCTTTATTTAGCTTAAAAAACAGCCTGGAAATCGGGATAAGCATCAAACCGGAAAAGGCAAAAAGTATAAATGAAATTTTTAGGTTAAAAGCATGGGCGATATATCCTATAACAGGAGGTCCGATCAACATACCTACCATTCCAAAAGTTACGACGATAGAAATGGCCAATCCTGGCGAATATTTTTTCGAAGCTCCAGCCAATGTGTAAACCATAGGAATAACTGCTGCAGTTCCAAGACCCACAAGCGAAAATCCTATCATGGCAATCCAAAAGTAGGGAAAGATAATTGCTAACGACACCCCAGAAAATATTAATAGAGAACTGTTAACAAAAGTTGCAGGCATTCCTATTTTGCCGATGATTTTGTCAGAAAAAAATCTTGAAAGCGCCATAGTGGTCATAAATATCAGATATCCGGCTGTAAATATTTCTACCTCAACAACCTGCTGAAAATAAATGCCGCTCCAATCGAACATACCACCTTCACAAACAGCAGCAAAAAACACCAGAAGACCCAAATAAAAGATGTAAGGATCGGGCTTCCCCAATGCCAGTTTATTTCCTGTTGGCGATTTATCATCACGCAATAAGTATCTATAGGAAGCCAAAACGGTAATAATAGTGATAATAGAAACGGCAATTAGATGCGGTATGATTGTCATTTCAAAGGCTACCATTACTGTGGTGAAGCCCACTCCAACTATTCCTCCTGTACTCCATAAGCCATGGAACGAGCCATTTATTTTTCTGTCATACCGCTTTTGAAGGGTTATGGCCTGGGTGTTCATGGCAATATTTAGGATTCGCATGCTAAAAGCAAAAACAAAAATTGCTACAACGAGTGTAAAGGTACTATTTGCTAAACCTACGAGGGTTAAACAGATAGCATGAAATATAAATGCGACAGATAAGGGTATTCTGCTATCAAATTTGGTTACCAGCCATCCCGAAATGGGTAACCCGATAAGGGAACTTATGGGCATGGTTAGCAAAATTGTTCCCAGTTCAGCTTCATTATAGCTGAAGTTGGCTTTAATGGATGGAATTCTAGCTGCCCAGCTGGAAAAGCAGAAGCCTGAAAGAAAGAAAAATACTCCTAGAAAAATTCTTTGCTGTTTAAGCGTCGCCATAATTCAATAATAGCTGCAAAGATGCGTTGATAGAAATAGTTTACAAACATTAATGGCAACATAAATTTCTAAATCAGGTTGGAAATTTGAATTTCATTTGAGAGTTCTGTTATTTTGATCTTCTTATAATCATAGAAAAAGGTTCAGTGAAGGAATGGTAATTTTTTTTAGATATTTAATTTTCACTTTTTTTATTATATCTGTCTCACCTGTTGCCCTGCTTGGGCAGGAGGCAACATATCAAAAGGTTGTTGCAAAAGAAGGTGATGGGATTTACACGCTTTTGAGAGAGAATGGATTAAATCCTTCTACCCATCTTTCTGTTTTTCTGGAACTGAACAAAGATAATCTTGGCGAAAACAATAAGCTCTATAAAGGCCAAAGCTATTTACTTCCAAACCTTCAGGATAGCATTTCAATTATAAAACATACCACCGAAGAAGATAACGAACCTTCGCCTTCTACCATTCCCACCGCCACTAAAAAAGAATCTGTTGCGGCAGTTATAGAGGATAAAACCATGGTGATAAATGTGCCTTATTTAGGAAAGGACCATGAGCAGTTGGAAATTGTAGATCATAGTTTAAAAGGTGCTGTATATTACCTTTTGTCAGGTCATGGAGGTCCTGACCCTGGTGCCATGAGCAAATACGGACCGTATCTTTTAAGTGAGGATGAATATGCTTATGATGTAACCCTAAGGCTTGCCCGCAGGCTAATGGAACATGGTGCAAAAGTTTATATGATCATTCAGGATGAAGATGACGGAATCAGGGACGAAAGTGTATTAATAAATGATACAGATGAAATTTGCTATCCTAATGAACCTATTCCTCTAAACCATAAAGAAAGACTAAGACAAAGAACAAGAGCTGTTAACGATCTTTTTCTGACTCACAAGGAAAAATATCAAAGAATGATCGCTATCCATGTTGATAGTCGCAGTAAAAGCCAAAAAATAGATGTCTTTTTTTATCATCATGAAAATAGCCCTTCAGGAAAAAAGCTTGCCAATAGTATTCACGAGAAAATAAAATCAAAATATGACCGCCACCAGCCCGACAGGGAATACACGGGCAGTGTAAATATCAGAAGTAGCTTGTACGTGGTCAAGTACAGTCACCCACCAACAGTATTTGTTGAGCTGGGAAATATAAGAAATGAAAAAGACCAAAGGAGATTTGTAATTGCTGATAACCGACAAGCATTGGCAAATTGGTTGTTCGAGGGAATGGTATCAGATTTCTCCGACGAAAAATAATTGTTTCCTAGCAACGACCTTCCCTTCTAATGAGAAAATAGTACTACCTTCGTGGAAAATACATAAAAAATATTGTGAAAAGTTTCTCCGAATTAGGCATCTCCACCGCACTTCAAAAGGCATTAGTCGACTTAAAAATTATCGCTCCAACAGAAATACAGGAGAAAGCTATTCCATTGTTGACTGGAAAAGATACAGATTTTGTTGGCATTGCAAAAACAGGAACCGGAAAGACTGCTGCATTCTGTTTGCCGCTCTTGATGAAAATTGATACTTCGGAACCGCATATTCAAGCTATTATTCTTGTTCCTACCAGAGAGCTTGGTCAACAAATATTCAAAAACCTCGAATCCTTCAGCAAATATCTTCCTGAAGTATTAATATCCTTGATTTCAGGCGGAGCTCCACTTAAACCTCAAATTGCAAAAATATCCGATGGCGCACACATTGTAATTGCAACGCCGGGCAGACTAATTGATCTTATTAAGAGAAGTGCCATTGATATAAGCAAGGTTAATCTTCTGGTACTAGATGAAGCGGACGAGATGGTGACCGCATTGAGGGAAGGATTAGAAGAAATCACCCCTCATCTTCCACAGTCAAGAAAAACCTGGCTTTTTTCTGCAACTATGCCTGGAAGTGTAAAGCAGCTCGTTCAAAAACACCTGCGGTCACCGGTTGCAGAAGTGAGTGTAGATCCTGATGTTGCTTTAAATCAAGGTATTTATCACCAATATGTAGTGGTGGATGCTGCTGAGAAATTAGATGTTTTAATGCACTTTTTAAATCAGCGGGAGGGGAAAAGAGGGATAATTTTCTGTAATACCAAAGCCGCTGTAAATAAGTTGGCAAAAAATCTTGCCATCAATCGTTTTTCATCGGGTGCTCTGCATGGAAGCTTTTCGCAAGCAATGAGGGATAAGATCATGGAGCAATTCAGAAATGGTCATATTCAGTTACTGGTAGCGACAGATGTAGCAGCGCGGGGAATAGATCTCGAGGAAATCTCTTTTGTAGTACATTACCATTTGCCTGACGTGAACGAGATTTATATTCACAGAAGCGGCAGGACTGCTCGGGCTGGTGCTACAGGATTATCTCTGAGCGTAATACAAGCAGATGAACAGAAGGCATTACATGTATTAGAGCGGTCGCTTGAGATAAAAATTGAGAAATTACAAAAGCCAGGGAAAGAAAGCATCGAGGAAAACAACATTTATTTGTGGTCCAAGCAGGTATTTAAAACCAAACCTGCTCACAATCTTGATGCTGAGGTCAGGGAAAGCATTAAAGAAGTGTTTAAAAACCTTTCCAAAGAAGAGTTGATAGATAAATTGATTGCTCATCATTTACTTCAAAGTAAAACTCCCGAAAAAACAGGAAAATCAACCTTCAAGAAGAAGAAAAACAAGAATTACGGTAAATGAGGTGTTATAAAACAGCTGCCTCAATAATAGGAACTTCTGAGTCTTTTTGTCTCCAATCTAAATCTACCGTCTAAAATCTAATGCCCAACACCCAACACCTATTATACAATCAACCGTGAGGATACAAAATCCTCCCAATTTTTGAACTGTTCATCTTTCATCATTCGTGGAGTTTTAATTTGTCCACCTTTTTTTTTCTCTTTTTCAGCCCAATCATAAAACAGGTCTTTAGGGACAATACGAACCTCTATTCCCGTCAGGGCTTTTTGCCTTGCGCTTAAATAGCTCTTGTTATTATTTTTTAATGTTTCGTCGAGTGCCTTTGCAAGTGAATCTTCCGAAATATCTGTTTCTTCTTCCACTCCCAAATACCAACGATGTATGTAATCATCATTGATTTTAACAGCTGACATAGTAAATTCTGGGATAGAAATATTGAATTCTTTTTCCATTTCCAATAAAGCCTCGTTCATTTTATTTACTGACATTTGCGAACCCACTACATTCATAAAATGCTTTGTCCGACCAGTAATTATGATTTCATGCCGTTTTTTATCGGTAATTTTTACGGTGTCGCCAATACTGTAGCGCCAGGCACCTGAAACTGTCGAAATAATCAAAGCGTATTCCCTGCCTTCATCAACATCCTGAAGAGGCAGTACTTTGGCATCAGGTAAGGGGCTACCATTTTCATCGAAATACTTATCTTCAAACGGGATAAATTCGAAATAAATACCGGTGTCGTAAGATAAGGACATCGCCATTGTTTCGTTGGGTCGCTTTTGGTAGGCAAGAAAACCTTCGGAAGCCAGGTAAGTATCCAGGTAAATGAGCGGCCGCTCTAGTAATTTTTCCATGCTCTTTTTATAGGGACCAAAGGCAGTACCACCGCTCGTGTAGACAGATAAATTCGGCCAGATATCGTGTATCGTCTTTAAATTATTATAGGAGACTATTTTTTTGAGCATCAATTCTATCCAGGAAGGAATGCCCGATAATGCACCTATATCCCAGTCCGGTGCCTTTTTTGCGATATTTAAAACCCGATCGTCCCAATCATCAATTGCGGCAATTTCTTCTTCTGGCTTATAGAAGCCTTTAAACCAAAACGGAAGGTTACTGGCGCTAATTCCGCTTATTTCTCCCTCGAAATGATCCTCTGATTTTTTAAGATTGGTACTACTTCCTAACATCAAAACTCCACTTTCGTAAAATGCCTCAGGTAGATCAAACTGCGGTAGAACAAGGGCTTGTTTCACCCCGGTTTCACGGATGGAATTTAACATTTCGGCAGTAACCGGAATTTTTTTACTTGTACTGCCGGTGGTCCCTGCACTGACTGCAAAATATTCCGTTCTCCCAGGCCAGGTAATATCCTCTTTCCCTTCTAATTGTTTATTCCACCATTCGTTATTGATCTTTTCATAACCGTGTAATGGAACGTTGGCGACAAAGGCGGCATATTTATGCTGAGCGTCTAATATTTCATCGAAGTTGTAATGCCTGCCAAATGCTGTGTTTTTGGCTTTATTTAAAAGCTTCTCCAAAACATGTTCCTGAGCTTGGATGGCATCTTCATCCGAAGAAAAATTGCTGGAGACATCAACAACCTTCTTAATTATTTTTCCAATTATGGGCATAAATTTTCATTTGAGATTCAACTTCAAATGAATAATAAAGGTTTTGAAAAAGATTTTTAGATGATATATTTAGATTGAATACCTTAGACGTGAAATGAGAGATAAAATGGAGTTGGCAAAAAGCAATTGGCGGTTGGCAAAACTGGAAAGCGGGAACGCTGGAAATAGAATTCAGAACGCAATTCGCAAGACCACTTCGGACTCAAACATAGCCACCATGCCTAACGCGAGGCAGCGAAAACAATGAAGTTGCGCGATTACAATCTTATGTTTTAGTGAATACGTCCTACTATCTCAGTTTTTATTGTTAATATTAGTTGTTGATTGAGGAGGGGATTTGATTTTTTTCGTTGATAAATGTTTGCAAACGTTTATCAACAATTAAAAAAGTGAGGCTTGCCGGAACAATTTATAAGCCTAAACATTCTCAAGCAGCAGTAGTCATTGTTCATGGTTCAGGTCGGGAATCTCGAATGACCGAGTTTGCAGAACTTTTGGCAAAAAATGGCATTTCAGTGTTAACCTATGATAAACGTGGAGTTGGAGAATCAAGCGGAATTTATGCTGGTCCAGAAGTAGGAACAAACAATATTGATTCAGTTAACCTCACTCTATTAGCGAAAGATGCAAGTGCTGCAGTGAACATACTTCATCAACAGAACAAAAATACATCAATAGGTCTTGTTGGTTTCAGTCAAGCCGGATGGATAATCCCAATTGCTGCAAACAAAAATCCGTTAGTAGAATTCATGGTTTTATTTAGTTGCCCTACAGTTACAACTCTGGAACAACTTAGGTTTCAGTTTTACACGGATGGGAGAATTGATTTTCGGGAAAATCATACAGAGGCAGACGCAAATGAACATATCAAGAATGATCCTGACCGGTATCAATTTACAAGTACTGACCCAAAAGTTGCTCTAAGTACTCTTTCAATTCCAGGTCTCTGGCTCTTTGGAGAGAAAGATATACAGATTCCAGTAAAGTTGTGTTGTGTATAGAGCATCTTAATACATTTAAAGTTCAAGGTAAACCTTTTGAATATTCCCTGTTTTCAACATTAGGACACAACACTGCTTTTGCCAATACCACAGCCCCAGTTGATATTTCGATTCACTGGATAAAGCAGAAAGCTTTTAACATTAAGAAGTTTAAATTAAAAAATAAGCATTAAAAATAACAAAGCACATGCCTACAATCGAGGTTATAATATATGGCCGGGGTGTAGGTGTCGGATACTTTTCTTCTTTTCATTATCTTTAATCTCGGGCGGATGGTGAAGTGGTTTTTAAAACGACCACAGATCATAGTCTAAACGTTATGGGAAGATAGGAAAACTGAACCTTGTTCGTTATATTGGGGTATAATAAGGAAAATAGATTATAATGATAAGCATTAAAGAACTTAAAGAAAGATTAAAAAGAAGGATCGATAACCTTGCTGAAGATAAACTCAATGATGTTTCTCAATATCTGGAATCTCTGGAAATAGGAAACAACAAAGGCAAACTTTTGACTTTTGCAGGAAGTTGGAATGATTTGGACGATGAAACTTTTAATGAACTAACCAATCAGTTAGAGGACAGGAGGAAAAATAACAGAACAAGATTTTTTTAATGAAACCAGCTTTAATTGATACTGACATAATCTCCTATTTTTTGAAGGGAAATGAGAAGGTATTTATAAAATTCCAGGAGTACTTGAAGCACTTTGACAGCATCAATATTAGCATAATCACATACTATGAAATTATCAGTGGTTTGACTTTTAAAAATGCTTCAAAACAACTTGATATTTTTGACAATTTTTGTTCTACCGCATCAATTATAAACATTAACAAAGATTCAATTAGAAGGTCTGCTAAAATATATTCAGATCAAAGAATTAAAGGGGAAGCAATTGATGACATAGATATCTTGATCGCTGGAATTGCCCTCTCAAACGACCTGATTCTTGTTACAAACAATATTAGGCATTTTGGAAAAATAAAAGAACTACAGATAGAAAACTGGAATGAATAATCACGATGCCATAACAGTATATATACCTCTGTGGGATCAGGCATTGTAATTCAAGTTGTATTACATTATCTGACTTCGGCTGCGGCGGCGGATAATAAACTACTTTAAAGTCTTCCTCCGAGGCATATATTGCCGTTTAAGCACATAACCGAAACGAACGATGTCAGACATTAATAAAATCATTAAAGTAATAGACGAATTTCTTTTAAGGAAAAACATAGAAATTACAACAGCTGTTGCGATCAACCCTTACCTTGAAAAGTTAGGGCTTCTTAATGACTCTGCATCAAGACCAGGACTTCCAGTAAGTGAAACTCTTAAGAAATGGAAAAATCTCACATGCATTTCAAATAGGAGTAAACTGGCAAATTCCACATTCACTTCAGTGATCAAGAAATCAGCAATGTTAAAAATTACATTCTAAAGCATAAGTTGATATAAAACGCGCTGTAATCCGGGGCAGGCTTTCATTGGTTTGCGAGATTCTGTCTTTATCCCTGAGGTGACAGCTCATTACCACCAATTACTATGACCTCTGCTGACTTCTCGCGGCTATCACGTAACCTGCGAGAGATCCCCAGGTAAGGAATCTTTTTCAGGACGGGTCAGTTTGACTCCAAACGCAGCAATGATAATCACAAACTGTTTCGGAGCAATAGAAATCCGAAGTCTATGGTCTAAAAACAAATTGCTGTTGGTGAATTTTCAGTTTAGAATTTTGGTATTCTATTTTAAGAGAACATCAAAATGTAGGCAACTTATTTCGTTAAACGCGGTATAACAAGATGGAAATATTAGTTGAAAAATACTCTCATTATTTAGCATCACTAACGTAAAATATAAGTAAACATGCAAAATTTGGAAAACAAAGTTGCTATCATCACAGGCGGTAGCAAAGGGATAGGATATGGAATAGCAGAATCGCTAATGGCACAAGGGATGAAAGTAGCGATTACCAGCCGTTCCCAGGAAAGTGCGGATACTGCTGTAGCCGCATTAAATAAGAATGAAAAAGGAGAAGCCATAGGTGTAGAAGCCGACGTCAGAAGTCTTGAGTCACAAAAAAAGGTGGTACAAAAAGTGCTGGATAAATGGGGAAAGCTTGATTTAATGGTAGCAAATGCCGGTATTGGCCATTTTGCTACTATCGAAGAGTTGACTGAAGAACAATGGAATGAAACGATAGACACCAATTTAACCGGGGTGTTTTTTAGCGTAAAAGCAAGTTTAGAGGCTTTGAAAGCCAGTAAAGGTTATATCATTACCATTTCAAGTCTTGCAGGTACTAATTTTTTTGCAGGCGGTTCAGCTTATAATGCAAGTAAATTTGGACTTACAGGTTTTAGTCAGGCTGCAATGCTGGATTTAAGAAACTACGGAATTAAAGTATCGACCATTATGCCGGGATCTGTTGCTACTTATTTTAATAATCATGAACCAAATGATAAAGATGGGTGGAAAATTCAAAAAGAAGATATTGGCGAGATGGTTGTAAGTCTGATGCAAATGAATCCACGAACGCTGCCAAGTAAAATTGAGGTGAGGCCTAC
>CAMPJM010000032.1 GCA_946886805.1 uncultured Flammeovirgaceae bacterium
GTACCTCAGGATGACAAAAACCAAATTTTACAGGCACGAGATAACCGCCTACAATAGGCATTCCAGCGTTTAACCTCACATTTCACATCGAATAAAGCTGCTTAGGCATAGGCTATCGACTTCTTTATAATGTGATGAAAAAATATTTTGTGTTTTGTTGTTAACATTTAGCCCCTAATTATAACGATTTGATGCGCACCACCCAACTGTTTCTTTTTTAATTTGTGGATTCTTATTCCTTCATTTAATTTTTTATGAAATGATCTTTGTATCGTTTCATAAAGTTTTTGAATCTTAACAAGGAAGGATAACATTAATAATTTATTGGTTTTTAAATTTAATCGGATAATATGAAATTAACAATGAATTCAATTAGGGTCTTGGGTCTGTTTTTCTTGTTTGCTTTAGTTTCCTGTAAAGATGAAAAAAAGGTTACTCCTGATCCACTACCCCAACCAAATCCTGATCCCGTTACGGAGGAACCTGTTGTGCCTGCACCGGAATTTGCGGACCCTAATGCTGCATCTGTATTGAAGCTAATGGTCGATAAAAATGCAACAGACGAAACCGCTGCGCTTTTTTACAATTTAAAGATGAATAGCAAAGAAGGGATTTTGGTTGGCCAGCAAGATGCTTATCTTGGTTTTTACTCAAGCAGTGGCACAAATGATAAAATTTCCGATATGAAGTTGGTGACAGGAAAAAATCCCGCCTTACTTGGACTGGATTTTATGTTTATTACGGATGAGGAGAATACGGGCGAGCCTGATAATTGGTGGTACCAGCAGGAGACTCAAATTATTGATGTCGCAAAAAAAGCTTATAAAAGAGGTAGCGTACTGCATTTTACCTGGCACTACCGTGGAGATCATTCTGACAGGACTTTCTATGCCGAAGGCTATACTGAAAAGCAAAAACAAGAAGTGTTTAGAAGTATACTTGAAGGAGGGGAATACCATGAAGCTTACAAATTGAAATTACAGAAAATTGCAGAAATAGCCGATCAGCTTCGGGATGAAAACGGCAAGCTTATCCCTTTCATTTTTCGTCCCTTCCATGAATTTGACGGCGACTGGTTTTGGTGGGGTAGATCCTATTGTACGCCAGCAGAATATATTCAGAATTATAGGTTTACTGTGGAATACCTCCGCGACGAGCTGAGTGTTAGGAACATTCTCTACGCTTTTGCTCCGGACAATAAATTTTCAAATGAAGCGGTGTATTTAGAACGATACCCCGGTAATGATTATGTGGATATCGTAGGTTTTGATAATTATGGTGATTATAATAATCAGGGAGCAACCGGAGTAGACAACGCCGCTAAAAAGCTGAAGATTATAAGCGACTATGCAATAAAAAACAATAAGGTTGCGGCCCTTACCGAAACTGGCTTTAGAGTATTAAAAGACCAAACACTCTCGCCCAGCGATTTTTACACCGACATTTTACTGAAGTCTCTAAAAAGGGAAAAACTGGAGCTAGCATTTATGATGTTCTGGGGAAATAATGCCGACGGCTATTATGTGCCTGCTCCAGGGGCTTCCGGTGAGGAAAATTTTGTGGAATTTTCTGAGGATCCTTATACTTTGTTTGAGGAAGATATTGCCGGCAAAATGTATAAATTTCCGGGGCAATAGTTTTAGAGGATTATGTTTAAAGGATAGGAAAAGAGTTGGAAAGCAATTTTTGACTGAGTATAAAGCTACAAAATGTGTAATAATATAAGCCTTGGAAATTCACTCACAAGGCTTGTGTTTCCACACTGGATGCAAGTATAAAAGTCGAGAACCTCTATGCACTTACTCTTTTTCTGCTGATATTTTCTTCTTTGACGGGTTGTTTGCCCCAGTTAAAGTTAATTTCATTCAAAAGTTGTCTACGTTCCTCAGGCAGATTTTTTCCCTCATATCGCATCCGACTTACCCATTTTCCTAATTTTTCATCCTTTTCCCATTGTACCGGAACGCTCGTATGACCATAGTTTTCTTTAAATTCCTTCAGCTTCTGATACATTTCTTCCCAAGGTTTTATAACCCGCTTTTTTCTAGTCCAGTCAAACCCAATTTTATCTAAGAGTATTATTTTTTTTGCCCCTATTTCATGCTTATTCAATTTAGTTCTTTGGATCCATGGTGCTAATTGCGGATTTTCTTTCCAGCCCCAAGGCACTTTAAAATGTCCAAACTCACGTTTGAAATTCAATAACTCATTATACATTTTAAACCAGTAAGCTTGCTGCGTATTCCAAGGGAAGTCTATCTTGTCAAGCTTCTCAACCCTTTCTTTTGAAAGGCGATCCAATTTATACAACCTTCTTTGTAAACTAGTCCATCTTTGTAGACCGGGATCAATTTTCAGGGAAACCTGCAAAGTCTTGTGTTTTTTATGATAGGTTATTAATTTTTTATAATTGATTTCCCATTGGTTATTATACTGCTCATTTAATTTATTCAGTGCCTCATTGCTCCAGATGAAACCTGTTTTATTCAAGATGGCCTTTTTGTCGGGATCAAGCTTTCCACTCGCTTCCAGCCTCCGTTGTGTGGCCACCCAATTTCCTAATGACGGATTTTCCTTCCAGTTGATGGGGACAAAGCAATGGCCGTGTTGTTTTTTGAAATTGCTTAACAGCTGATATTTTTCATTCCATTTCTTTTCATTTTCGGCAATGAAGTTCCACACAAACCCAAGATTTGTTAGCCGCTTTTCTTTTTGTTCCGAAAGTTTTCCATTTTTCTTCAATGTTCTCTGCCGGTCTATCCAACTTGCCAGTTCTTTGAAACTTCCTGGTGCTTTACAATGGCCGTATTGCTTTTTAAATTGCTGGAGCAGTTTATAATGATGTTCCCATTGGTTGTCATAAATTTCTCGGAAGCTCCATATAAAGCCAATTTTGTTGAGCTTTTTTTCCCTTTCCCGAGTCATTTTTCCTGATGCGGCTGTCCTTCTTTGTACACAAACCCAATTACTTAGTTGGGGGTTTTCAGCCCAATTCTGAGGTACAATGCAATGTCCGTTTAACTTCTTGAATTCATCAAGTTTTTCAAACATCGCCTCCCATTTATTATCTCTCAGCGTTTTGTTTTCCCAAACTACTCCAAGGGAGTTGAGCTTATTGAATCTTTCGTCAACTAAATAATCTTTATTTAATATTTGTAAAGAAAGCCAATCTTTAAGATCAATGTATTTTTTGTCATCTAAAGGAAGGAAAATATGGCCATTTTCTTTTTTAAATTGAAGGAGTTCTTCATATTTCTCCTCCCAGTTAAACTTTGCTCCTGAGAAGTCAAAGCCTATGGAAATAAGGCTTTCTTTTAAATCTACTGGTAATTTATTTTTTGCTTTTCTTTGGATCCCAATCCATTTCGAAAAAGCTACATCTTCGCCCCACAAATATGGTACATCGCAATCGCCATATTTTTCCTTGAAAAGGACCAATTTCTTAAAGTTTTCATGCCATTGCTTCAGTACGTTAGGACTAAAGACTTTTTTCTGTTTCGTACTCACAGTTTCCCCTTTTTGAAAACTATATAATCCGGATTGTTTCCTTTCATTATCATTTTTTAATATATAGCAGGATATGGTTGATGAAATTCCCAATAAAATCTTAAAATAAGATTCCTAAAAATATTTTCCTAATAAATGGGAGACGCAAATACTTTTAAATGCATTATGATTGTTTTAGCTGGTAATTTTTTACTTTTATTAAAGGTTATTCTTGAATAACAATAGAACAACTACCAAATTAATATCAATCTGTCCGTTTATTTTTACCAGAGGCAAATTTATTTATTTTTTAATGACATATTTATATTTTTAACAATTAAATAATATAACGATGATAAAACGCAATCTGTTTTTATTCATATTCTTTTTTTGCTTTTCTTCTCTTTTGGCGCAGGATATTCCTTCTAAAGAAGTTCAGATCCAAACCGCGCTGTTGGCGGCACCAAAGCCTTTGGGTGATTCTGCCACAGTTTATGGCTATAATGCCAAGGGGAAATTTGAGTTACTTCAAAAAGGCACTAGTAAAATGATTTGTTTGGCAGACGATCCCGGCAATGACGGCTTTAGCGTGTCATGTTATCATGAAGACCTGGAACCGTTTATGGCAAGAGGAAGGGAACTAAAGGCTGAGGGAAAATCACACCAGGAAGTTTTTAAAGTTAGAGAAGAAGAAGTAAAAAACGGCAAGTTGAAGATGCCTAAAAATGGCACGACCTTATTTGTTTATTATGCACCTCAGGAAAGCTATGATACCAAATCAGGAGAGGTTAAAAATGGTTCTTTCAGATATGTTGTTTACATTCCTTATGCGACTGCAGAAACGACAGGATTGCCACTGAGTCCGGCTTCACCGGGTATGCCGTGGCTCATGGACCCGGGTACTCACAGGGCGCATATAATGATTACACCACCAGAAGAAAAATAATTAAGGATAAGCAAATTCCAAAGCTATGATGAGCAAATATGGACTTCATGGGAAATTGAAAGCAAAATCAGGGCGTGGGGATAAACTTGCTTCCTGCCTGCTTGAGGCTTCGAGACTGGTTTCAACAGCGAAAGGGTGCCAGTTGTACGTAGTAAGTGTCGATAAAGGTGATAGAGATACGGTTTGGATTACCGAGGTTTGAGATAGTAAAGAAGACCATGATAATTCATTGAATGTACAAGGTGTCAGGGCATTAATCGCTCAGGTAATGCGAATCCTCGACGGTGTTCCTGAAAAAGGACAGGAACTTGTGGTTTTTGGGGGTACGGGGGTTTTGTAAATAGCTGTTAGTAATTAGCTTTTAGCTTTTGGTTGTTAGCAATTAGCTTGTGATGCGAGCATGGCTTGGCAAAACTTTTTAGCCCTTGTCTTCCCTGATGACCTTCAACCCTTTGGTCCAGCGTACGATTTCCTTTAGCATGGTTTCGGCGGCTTTGTGCGAAACATCATTGGCTTCCAACTCATTCCTATCGTTTATGTTTTTTTGAAAAAAAGGAAAGTTTACCATCTCGGTCAATGGTACCATTTTGAAAACAGAAAGGTCGCTCTTTAGATTATTTGCTGCTCTTGTGCCGGCAGAAACCCCACCATAGCTCACGATACCTGCCGCTTTATAAGCCCATTCGTGAACCAGATATTCCAGGGCGTTTCTTAGAGGTGCGGGGTAATTGTAATCATACTCTGCTGTTACAAATATAAAAGCATCGGCCTCTTCTATTTTTGCGCTCCAGTTTTTAGTGTGAGCGTGTTCATATTTTCTCAACGAAGGATGATTGGGTTCATCCATCATTGGGAGGTCAATCGCCCCAAGATCGAGTACTTCTACTATAAAGCTGCCTTGTTTTCTCGCCTTTTCTGCTATCCACCGGGCTACGATGGGACCTTTTCTTCCTGGTCTAACAGTTGAGGATATGATTTTTAGGTTTAGCATAATTCTTTATCTGTTTTAAACGAACAGGAATACAACTTCAAAGTTCTAGTTGTGTTTAAAGAATGGGGATATCAAGGTTTTAACCCATTCAGACGTTCCGGTTTTATTTTGCCTTTGGTGAATGCTTAGTGCCTTTCGAATGTGTTCTGTCGAAAATCTTAAATTTACGTCTGCCTCCAACTCCATATTTATTTCTCCTACCATTTCTGAATTGACTAATTAGATTCATTTTTTAGATAAACAATAAATTCAGAGCCTTCATTAAATACAGTATTGACAATTATCTTTCCTCCTTCGTTTTCAATGATTCTTTTTACTAAGTACAGCCCTATACCCGTGCCTTCTACATGTTTTTCAATGCGTGTATAAGGAGTAAAAAGCTCCTCCTTTTTAGTGGGTGAGATTCCAAGGCCATTATCTTTTACAGAAATTTTAATAAAGTCATCATCTTTTTCAGTTTTAATATAAATTTCAGGAGTTCTGTCAGGAGACCTGTATTTGACAGCATTGCTCAAGAGATTATAAAGGATGCTTCTTAAATTTTTTCTGGAAAATTCTATCTGTGGTTCCTTAATATCAATGTAAATATTGGCTTTGCTTTCAATTATTCGATTTTTGATAGTCCATTTAACCTCCTGTAACATGGTTTCAAAATGCACTGTCTCCACGTTTTCCTTATAATTACCTTCTATCTTCGCAATTTCAGAAAGTTCGGCAATTATTTTTTTCATAGAGTTGACAGATTGATCAAGCATTTCTGCAACTGCCACCTGTTCTTTATTGTCTTTTCCACTTGATTTGAGAAGTTCACTTGATTTTTTTATCAAATGTTGCACCAGACCTTCAATATTTAAAAGAGGAGCTTTGAGGTCATGAGAGACAGAGTAGATAAAGGTCTCATGAGAAGAATTTAACTTTTCCAATTCTTTTAATAGTTTAATACGGCTGGTAATGTCTACAAAAGTAATAATAACCCCATTTGCTTTGTTTTCTTTTTTGAGCAGATAGGGAATTATATTCATTTGAAACCATTTTGAGTCAGTGGTTTGAATTTCCTTTTCAAGTATATTTTCGGTTTCAATTACTTCATGAATATCATGAATAATTGTTGAAAACCGGATGTTATCCACCATCTCTTCCATCGGTCTGCCAATGTGTTCGGAAGTAAGGTCAAAATGTTTCATGGCAGGCGGGGTGAATTTTCTCAGAATTAAATTAGCATCCACAAAAAGTTGAGGGATGATTGTATTTCTAAAATAATTCTCCAGCTCATCATTTAGTTCAATCAGTTCAGATATTTTCTTTTGGTTGGCTTGATGTGAATTGCTCATGTTTTTAATAAGTAGATGAAGGCAAATACAATCTATTTGCTTTTGCCATTGAATGTATGATGAAATTTAAAACTGAAATTATTCAGTAAGGTTTCTTAACGGTGGTGCCTTATTAGAGTGTCAGACTTTTTCAGAGTAATTTTGTTATATATTCACGCATGTATTTTAGTAGAATGGAACATTAAACCTAACAACAGTAATTGGAAGGTTTGCAGTTCATATAAAGCTTCTTCATTATGATTCGAGGTTAGACGATTTTTATTTTATTATGAATCATTTTCTTTTTTGAAATCGGCTTTAATTCTACCAGAATAATTTTAAATTTAGTTATGATAAACAGCTATTCCTTATTAAAAATTTTTAAATCGGCTTCTGTTCCCAGTCTGATACTATTGCCAGATGCTCCTAAATTTACAATTATTGAAGTTGCCGATTCTTATTTAGCAGCTACTGGTAGAAAAGAATCGGAAATAATCGGGAAAAGCATTTTTGAAATTTTTGCTGAAAGAGAAGGGGTTCAAGAGACCAGTGACATTATTAACTTGCGAAATTCATTGCATGCTGTGGTCGGTGCTAACACTCCAAACAAGGCTTTCAAAAAAAAAGAAGGTAAATATAAATCAGGGAAAGACTTTTATGATTCTGAAAATACCCCTGTTTTAGGAGAAGACGGAGAAGTTGAATACATCATTCATTCCGTTATAGATTTTTCAAGCACGGATAGACGACATAACAGGCACTCTGTCTCTGAGGAATTTGAAATTTATAGCATTAAAAACAATCAGGAAGCCCTGATCAATAGTACAGAGGATTTGATATGGTCTATTGACTTAAAATATAAAATCATTTCTGCCAATAAACCATATTTCAATATTATAAAATCGGTAATTGGCATAACACAAAAAGAAGGTTATCCTGTCCTGGTCGAGGAATATGGAGAGGAAGTAAACAGAAAATGGAAAGCGTATTACGATAGGGCATTAAAAGGCGAAAAATTTAGAGTTGAAGATGATGCTTTTAATCCATTTTCGAATCAAGTGGAACATCATCTGATTTCAATTGGACCTATGATCAACGAAAACGGTGAAGTTTGGGGAGTTGCATGTCATTCAAAAGATATAACAAAAGAAACACAGAAACTAAGAGCACTGGAGAAAGCTAAAGCTGAACTAAGTAAAATAATGGACTCCTCATTGGATGTGATTTGTACAATGGATGAGGAGGGCAGATTTGTCAATATAAGCGCGGCAGCGGAGAAAGTTTGGGGATACGCTGTGAACGAACTAATCGGGCAACCTTATACAGACTATGTGTATGAACCAGACAAAATTATTACCCGTGCAGCGGCAGCTGAAATTATGCAAGGGGCAGAAATGACCAATTTCGAAAACCGCTATGTCAGGAAAGATGGCACTTTAATCCCAATGGTTTGGTCGGCACGTTGGGATTTTCAGGATAAACTGACTTACTGTGTAGCAAAAGACGCTACGGAAAAGAAAAAATCAGATCTTGAGATGAGATTGCTGATCAATAATACCGATGAAGCTTTTGTTTTAATGGACAAGAACCTTTCTATTATCTCCTATAACCAAAAATTTGCGATGCTGTACGAGGATGCTTTTGGAATAGAAATACAAAAAGGAAATTCTATTTTAGACTATGCCCAACCTGAAAGAAAGGAAATCACAAGATCAACGTACCAAAAGGTGTTACAGGGAAAAGAAGAAAATGCAGAACTGCCTTTTTCTATAAAGGGAGAACAAAAGGTGTTTTCTTTAAAATATAAGCCAGCTCAAAACGAAATTGGCCATATATATGGTGCTTTTGTTACTATAAAGGATGTTACAGCTGTCAACGTGGCAAAACAGCAAATTGAAGCTTCCGAGAAAAAATACAGGCTGTTGTTTTACAACAGTCCTTTGCCAAAATGGATTTTTGACTTAAGTACCTACAAGATTTTGGAGGTGAATGAAGCGGCGATTGAACATTATGGGTATAGCAGCGATGAATTTTGCCAATTGTCTATTTTGGAAATAAGGCCAAAGGCTGAAATTCCAAAAGTTCAAAACCTACTGAGAGGGATTGACAAAAATGATGGAATAATTCATTTTGGAGTGGTTTCTCATCAGAAAAAAAATGGAGAAATTATTAAAGTAGAAGTTTCGGGATTTTGCATGCGGCATCAGGATAGAGATTGTATGGTGGTTGATTGCAATGACGTGACAGAAAGGGAAAGTGCTTTCCAACAATTAAAAGATAGTGAAACGAAATTACTAACCGCTCAAAACATTGCCAAATTGGGCTACTGGCAATTAGAAGTTGAAGGAAATAGCGTGTACTGGTCGGATGAAGTATATAATATTTGGAAAGTATCCAAACAAAATTATGAAGTGAGTTACGATTCTTTTATAGCATCTATTCATCAGGAGGACAGGATAAACTTTTTAAAAGAGCTAGAGAATGTTTTACTAGGCAATAAAGAGCTGGATATAGAACACAGAATCATTTTACAAGATGGTAGTGAAAAGTGGGTGCATGAAAAAGGAAAGTTGATATATAGTGATACGTGTAAGCCCTTGGTATTAGAAGGAACCGTACAGGATATAACAGTTGAAAAGCTTCTTGAATTGTCCCTTGAAGAAAGCAACAAACGCTATGAATATGTGACAAAGGCAACTTTTGATGTGATTTGGGATTGGGATTTAATTACCGATAAGATTTATTGGGGTGAAGGATTGCAAACGATTTTTGGAATTGATATAAGTACACTGAAACCCGATAGCAGTTCCTGGACAGATTTTATTTATGCTGAGGACAAAGAAAGGATAATAGCTGAAGTTGGAAAAGTTATTTCCGGAGAAGAGGCCTATTGGATCAATGAATATCGGTACCAAAAACAGGATAATACTATTGCCTACGTTCTAGACCGAGGGTATGTGATACGGAATAGCAATGGGAAAGCCGTTCGAATGGTGGGTGCTTTGCAGGATATTTCTAAACGAAAAGAGGAAGAATATCACCTCAAGTTGCTTGAATCTGTCATTACAAACAGCAATGATGCTGTCCTCATCTTGAAGCCTTACTCTATTGATGATCTTGATTTTAGGATAGTTTATGTGAATACTGCCTATGCTACAATGATGGGGTGTCGGACCGAAGAAGTGATGGGCAAAAGACCTCATGTTTTCTCAGACCAAAATATTGATGACGTAAAAGAAGCCCAAATTAAAAATGCCTTAAAAAATAGTAAACCGTGGGAAATAACCAGTATTCTATACAACAATAATAAAGAGAAAATATGGGTAGATACCATCTTTAGCCCCATTGCTAATGAAGCTGGGGAGATTGTTCATTGGATAGCCATTGAAAGGGATGTGACACATAGAAAAAATGAAGAGTTACAAAAAACTTTACTTGCAGAGGTAAGCCAGCTATTTAACCAGGATTTTCATTTAAACAATATTCTTCATCAGGTTTTGGAAAGGTTGATGGATTATGGTGGATTTTGCCTGGCTGAAATTTGGTTGATAGGTTCTGGGCGCAAAGAAATAAGCCTTTCATCGTACAAAACCAGAACAAATGACTTAGAGAAGTTTTACCGAAGAACAGCAGATGTTAAAAGCTTTGATAAAGGGGAGGGGCTTCCGGGAATTGCCTGGAAAGAAAAGAAAGTGCAGATTTGGACTGATCTTGCCAATAAGAATGAATTTAAACGGAAACCTGCATCAGAGACAGCCAATTTTGATACAGCCTACGGAATGCCTCTGATATATAACGATGAGGTAATCGGGGTTTTAGTGCTTGGCTTTACCCATGATGAGGCGCAATCAACCAACCTTGCCAGTCTATTGCAGGCCCTAAGTTCGCACCTTGGTGTAGAAATAAGGAGAAAGCAATTGGAGCAAGATTTGAACCAGATCTTCAGTTTTTCGCCGGATATTATTTGCATTGCCGGCACAGACGGATATCTGAGAAAAATAAACCCCGCTATGTGTAGCTTGCTGGAATATTCTGAAGAAGAGCTTTTATCAATCCCGTTTAGAAACTTTATCCATCCTGATGATAAGGAAAATACCAAAAATGAAATATATAATTTAAGTTTAGGGAAAATCACATCTTACCTTGAAAACCGGTTAATTAGCAAGTCCGGAAAAGTTATTTGGCTTGCCTGGACTGCTGCCCCTGCAGAAGAGGAATCATTGTTTTTTAGCGTCGCAAAAGATATTACTGAGAAAAAGAATCTTGAACAACTTCTTAATAAAGCAAACGAGCTTGCAAGGATTGGGAGCTGGGAGTTTGATGTGAAAAGGAACTCATTGTACTGGTCTACTGTAACAAAAGAAATTCATGAAGTAGATGATAATTTTTCTCCATCTTCTTATAAAAATATTGACCATTGCAAAGAAGGCTATAGTAAAAGTGCACTTAAAGCCGCTCTGCATAAAGCTATGGAGGACGGTTCTGGTTGGGATTTGGAGATACAAATTATTACAGCAAAAGGAAACGAACGTTGGGTTAGAAGTATAGGTGAAGTCGAATTTTTGAATGGTAAAGTCGTAAGAATATACGGAAGTATGCAGGATATAGACGAGCGGAAAAAGACAGAAGCAGAAATTCTTCTTAGCAATGAAAGGTATGGCATCGCCGCAAAAGCCACAAACGACTCCATCTGGGACTGGGATTTGGTTAAGAATGAAGTGGTGAGGCCTGGTAAGACGCTGGAAAGCTTGTTGGGCTACGAAAATATTCCACCGGAAGAGGTAGACAACTTTTGGAAGCAACATGTTCAAAAGGAAGATTGGGAAAGATTGACCTCACACCGTAATTCCCTTTTGGAGGATCCTAGTGAAAATTATTGGGAAGATGAATATCTCTTTTTAAAGGCCAACGGCGAATATGCACATATTTATGACCGAGGGTACATAGTGAGGGATAAAGATGGAAATGCCACAAGAATAATCGGTGCCGCAGTTGATATAAGTAAATTGAAGGAGAACGAAATTCAATTAAGGGCGATGAATGAAAAATTGGAGAAGCAGGCAAAAGATTTGGCTATTTCAAATTCTGAACTAGAACAATTTGCTTATATAGCTTCCCACGATTTACAGGAGCCCTTGCGCATGATCACCAGCTTTTTGACACAGATAGAAAAGAAGTATGGCGAAGTGCTGGATGAAAAAGGGAAGAAATATATTTATTTTGCAGTAGACGGGGCAAAGAGAATGCGACAGATCATCTTAGATTTATTAGAATTTTCAAGAGTAGGCAGATTGGATGAAAATGCAGTAGAAGTTGACTTAAATGATATTGTTAACGATGTTATTTTGCTGTTCAGGAAAAGAATCAAAGAAACCCATGCAAAAGTGGTGTTGCATAAAATGCCCGTTATTAAAAGCTATGGGTCTCCCTTGCGCCAGATTTTTCAAAATCTGATAAGCAATGCAATTAAATATCATGAAAAAGGTTCTATCCCTATGATCACCATATCATCGGAAGAAAGAGCAACTCACTGGGAATTTTATGTGGAGGACAATGGTATAGGCATTGATAGCAATTATTTTAATAAAATTTTTATTATATTTCAAAGACTGCATAATAAAGACGATTTTTCAGGAACCGGCATAGGTTTGGCAATTGTAAAAAAGATTGTAGAAAGTTTAGGAGGCGAAATATGGATTGTCTCAGAAGAAGGCAAAGGAAGCAGATTCTATTTCACCATTGCAAAACAAGTTAAATAAATGGGTAAAGCACAGATACCGGAAAATGAGAACGAAAGACTAGGTGCTTTGGAAGCGCTTAAAATTTTGGATACGCTGCCAGAAAAAGAATATGACGATATAACAAAATTGGCGTCCTTTATCTGCAAAACTCCTGTTGCCCTGGTTACATTGGTCGATGAAAAAAGGCAATTTTTTAAATCCAAAATAGGTTTGGAGGACTCTTCGACTAGCAGAGATATGGCCTTTTGTGCCCATGCTATATTGACGCCCGGCGAAGAAACAATTGTTGCCGATGCCAGATTGGATGCACGTTTTTCAGACAACCCGCTTGTGACAGACGACCCACACGTCGTTTTTTATGCTGGGATACCTTTGCTATCGCCGGAAGGGTTTCCCTTAGGTACGTTGTGTGTAATAGATAAAAAGCCGAGAGTACTTACAAAGCAACAATTAGCGGCCTTGAGGTCTTTGTCTAACCAGGTAATGAAACTCCTGGAGTTGAGAAAATCGAACTTGTCGCTGATAGAGGCACATGAAAAACTCCAAGTTTATTCCGATCAAATGGAAGCTTTTGCGTATACAGCATCGCACGACCTGAAAGAACCGGCAAGAATGGTGAGCAGCTTTATGAAGTTGTTTCAAGAAAAATATGCGGAAGGTTTGAACGAGGAAGCCCAAACATATATACATTTTGCTGTAGATGGAGCAAAAAGGATGACCATGTTAATTAACGAATTACTTGTTTATTCTGAACTGGATAATACCGATAGTGCCAAAGAAGAAGTAGATATAGAAATGATAGTAAAAGAAGTGGTGGCACTTTTTCGTGGAGTGATTGAGGAGAATGGAGCCAGCATAAATTATGATAAATTACCTGTGATTAAGGCTTCCCGCACAGGCGTTAAATTGGTCTTTCAAAACATTGTAGGGAATGCAATAAAATATCATGCACCTGATGGAAAGCCAATTATAAAAATTTCTGGAGAAGAGACAGATAGTCAATGGAAGTTTGCGATAGAAGACAACGGCATAGGAATAAAAGAGGAAAATTATGAAATGATTTTTCAGCTTTTCAAACGCTTACATACCCGAGGTGAATATGCGGGTACGGGAATGGGCTTGGCAACATGTAAGAAAATTATAGAAGCCCATGGGGGTAGTATATGGGTCGAATCTGAAGTGAATAAAGGAAGTATTTTCTATTTTACCATTGCAAAATATTTAGGTTAAATCATCTATGGAGCATATTCATATTTTATTAGTAGAAGACAATGAGGGCGATATTCTACTTACACAGGAAGCATTCGAAGACGCAAAATTAGTGAATAGGTTGAGCGTTGTAAAAGATGGTAAAGCAGCCATAGATTTCCTTACCAAAATAGGAGAATCTGAGAATGAAAGGCTTCCTGATCTTTTATTATTGGATGTGAATTTACCCAAAGTAAATGGCCATGAGGTACTCCAATTTATTAAAAGCAATGAAAAATTAAAACACCTTCCGGTAATTATGCTCACGACATCCTCATCCGAGAAAGATATTCTTCTTTCCTATAGGAATTATGTAAATTGTTATATAACTAAGCCAGTTGACGTAGGAACATTTTTGGAAGTGATTTCCAAAATAGAGAATTTCTGGGTTTCTATAGTGAAATTGCCAACTAAAGTTAGTTTCTAATGGTAAAAGACAGCAGCTCTTTCAGTATTTTAGTAATTGAGGACAATCCTGGTGATTTTTTATTGGTGGAAGATTATCTGACGGAGCAAATCTCTGATCCGGAGATTATCAACGCAAAGAGTTTTGTCGACGCTGCTTCTATTTTAGCAGAAGGCGAATATGATTTCGATGTAATACTGCTGGACCTCACCCTGCCCGATAAGAGCGGAAATGAACTGATAGCAGAGATCCTAAAAGAGGCAATCGATTGTCCCGTGATTATCCTTACCGGATATATGGATATTGAATTTAGTATCCAATCAATTTCTTTGGGTGTTTCCGATTATCTTCTGAAAGAGGATCTCAACGGTCTTTCCTTATATAAAAGTATTATCTATTGTATAGAGAGAAGGAAGCGCACCCTACAGTTAAAAGAATCAGAAAAAAGATACAGCGACCTGTTTCATTTGAACCCTCAGCCTATGTGGGTTTTTGCTTTGGATTCATTGAGATTTCTTGATGTGAATGCTGCAGCCATTAAACATTACGGCTATACCAAAGCTGAATTTTTATCTTTAACAATAAAAGATATCCGACCGAAGGCAGATATAAATATCCTAGAAAGGCTTATTGAGAACCGTGATTCTAATGAATCTGAAGTTTCAAAAGGAAGTTTTAGACATCAAAAGAAAACTGGGGAGGTTATTCAGGTGGAATTGAGGGGGTACAATATGAACTTCAAAGGGGAAAGGGCAAAAATAATAATTGCAAATGATGTTACCGAAAAAACGAATTACATAAGTGCTATTCAGGATCAGAACGCCAAACTGCGGGATATTGCCTGGATGCAATCTCACATGGTGAGGGCACCATTGGCAAGAATGATGGGGCTAATAGATCTGATCCAAAATCACAACCACGTAGGAGTGGATAAAGATGTACTTTTAGGCTACTTATTAAATTCGGCTCATGAACTGGATGTCCTCATTAGAGATATATCTGATAAGACTTCTAAGGTAAAGTTAAAAAAGAATTAGTCCCCCTCCGCAAAAATAGGGCGGCCGCAAGGGTCGCCCCTACAACATCAACCATCGGCGACATTGCAGGGGCATATAAATCACTCCTCAATCCCAATTACCCCAGTACTTCCTCCTTGAATGTTCCTTTCAGAACCCCGGCTGCTCCATACGCAGAGCCCAGCGGAAAATCTGAAAATATGATTTCATGATCAGATAGGTAGTGTTTTATCAATTCCACATAAACCTGATTATGGACAAA
>CAMPJM010000033.1 GCA_946886805.1 uncultured Flammeovirgaceae bacterium
GATTAAACACTACCCTGCGCCAATTTTTATGTTTTGTTCCGATTTCCAGCTATTTTAATAAAGGGGAAAAGGAGAAAAATCCCCTTCCCTTTAAAATAGTTATTTGTTTATTCCTCATCAATGTTGAAAAGGATTAAAAGAATATTTTCCCTAATCACTCAATGATCAGTTTAGCAGTACTTATCTTTTGTCCGTTTGATACAACATGTACCATAAATATGCCAGGAGACAGGTTGCTTTTGTCCACATACATTGGGGATTCTGCCACTTGTACACTAAAAACCTCCTCTCCCAATAAATTCGTAATTTTCAGATACGTATCCTTATTCACCTGTCCTGCATAATGGATGATTAAATCGCCGCTTTCAAGCGGATTTGGGTAAACTATCATCTCGTCCTCCGTAGCACTATTCACTATACTATAATAGTTCCCATTATTTACCAACGTTGCTGTTGATCCACCTGAACCTTCACTCGCATGGGTAATATCTACCGGTACATTTGATGCCCTGTCTATGCCGGAATTCCAAAACATGGATACAGTCCATTCTCCTGAAGCAGGTAAATAGGGCGTATAAGTTACGCTTTTGTAGCCTTTATTAGCATGTCCATCATGTCTATAGTTAGTGCCTATATAATCCGGGCTATAAGAGCTCTCTGGCCAATTCCCTACGACGCTGATGCCACTTGAATTTTCACTATCCAGAATAATATCAGCCTCCCCACTCTTTGAAAACTTTACTGCATCTGCAATAACATAATTATTGGTGCCATTTGTACGGATTTTCACCGAACCTGAGCTGCCGGCATTAAATGTAAAACTTCCCAATGAATTCCAGGTGCTGCCGTTTTGTGTTTGGTCCACAAAGACCGTCGTAGTGGTGCCTCCACCAGCCGATGAATTCACTGTAATGGATATGGGGTCGGAGGTAGTTGTCTCATTATCCTCATCAGTTGCCACGGCTGTCAAGGAGTAAGATCCTATCGTCACATTATTCCACATTACACTATAAGGTGCTGTAGTATCAATACCGAGGGAATTAACGCCTTCAAAAAACGCTACCTGGATTATCGAACCATCACTGTCGGCAGCATCTGCGCTCATCGTAATATTTTCACCGTCAGTAAAAACGGCTCCATTGGAGGGACTGGTGATGCTTACTATCGGTGGTGTATTAACGCTACTACCATCTGAATGGATAATATCAACAGGTACATTTGAGGCACGATTGGAAGCTGCAGACCAAATCATAGCTACAGTCCACTCCCCGGAAACCGGCAAATCAGGAGTATAAGTAACACGCTTACTTCCTTTTCCAGCATTCCCGTCATGTTTGTAATTCGACCCTAAAAAACCAGGATCATAGGTACTGGTTGTCCAGCTACCTGCAAAATTAATACCCGTTGTGTGCTCGCTATCCAGGATAATATCACTCTGACCGCTCTTTGAAAATTTTATAGCATCAGCGACGACGTAACCATTGGTGCCATCTGTACGAATTTTTACCGAACCTGCTGTACCGGCATTAAACGTAAAACTTCCCAGGGAATTCCAGATGCCTCCATTTTGTGTTTGGTTTACAAAAACGGTAGTTGTAGTATCAATGTCTCCTGATTCGATCTTCCACTGTTTATGGGTAGAACCATCATATTCCCATTGTTGAACATTGGCTCCATCCACAAGGGAAGCATCCTGAACATCCAGCGCTTTGCCACTATGCCGGGCGGTGAGTCTGACATATCCGTCTCCTACATCTTCGATTGCCCATTGCTGGTGATGGCTTCCCTCATAAGTTCCCTGTTGGACATTGGCTCCATTGGATGTAGAAGCTCCGGCTACCTCAAGTGCTTTACCACTATGTACATTGACAACGCTATAATATCCACCTTCTGCTGGTTGTATGTTCCACTGCTGATCATCACCTCCTGAGTAAGCTTTTTGAATAATATTACCATCATCTGAAGTGGAAGAGTCCGCTATAGTCAGCGCCATATTACTATGCTTGACAACAAGCCTTACGGGATTGACAGGCAAGGGATAATTCACTACAATTTGTACAGGATCAGAAGTTTTCGTATTATCATCATTATCAGTTGCCACAGCCCTTAAGGCATAGGTTCTTCCTTCTACATTATTCCATGTTATGCTATAAGGAGATGAAGTATCAATACCCAGGGAATTGGTGCCTTCAAAAAATTCAACCTGCGTTACGGTCCCTGCACTATCAGCAGCTTCGGCAGAAACTACTATAGTATCTCCTTGCGTGAAAACAGCACCATCAGCAGGATTGGTGATACTTACCATAAGCCCGGAATCATCCAACCCATCATCAATATCCACCGGTACATTTGA
This sequence comes from uncultured Flammeovirgaceae bacterium, assembly GCA_946886805.1. The sequence goes on from CAMPJM010000033.1 coordinate 2,354, forward strand.
GGCACGGTTGCCCCCGGAAACCCACTGCATGGATACTGTCCAATCGCCGGAAACCGGTAAGTTAGGAGTATAAGTAATGCTTTTACTCCCTTTGCCCGAATTGCCATCATGCTTATATTCCCCTCCCAAATAACCCGGGGTAAAAGTACTGGATGTCCAGCTCCCTGAGATGCTAACACCACTGGCATCTTCACTATCCATAATAATATCACTTTGGCCGCTCTTTGAAAGTTTTACAGCATCGGCTACCACGTAACCATCAGTGCCATCAGTCCGAATGGTCACTGAAGCAGCATTTCCGGCATCAAACGTATAAGTTCCCAATGAATTCATTGTTCCTCCGTTTACCTGCTGATTGAGTCTAATCGTGGTCACATTCCCATTGACTTCTTTGGACCAAACGGGAATAATTACTGGAACACCGATCTCTGTAGCATCATCGTTTGCGGTTGACACGGCTGTCAAACCATGTGTCCCTGGTAGTATATTATTCAGCGTTGCACTGTATGGAGGGGATGTATCTATTCCTAATGAAGTTATTCCATCAAAGAATTCTACCTGCATAATAGATCCATTGCTATGACTGGCTTCTGCTGTGATGGTAATGTCTTCCCCTTCCATAAATATTTCCTCCTGGCCTGGACTGGTGATGGTTACTGTCATGCCAGTAGCCGGCTTTTCGTAAACCCTGAAGTAATCCAGCTCAAATATAGCAGGCCAGGGCGTACCATTCACCGTAGGATCATAATTTGGCCCTCCAAGTGCCAGATTAATGAGCACCTCCGGATGTCCCCCAAGCCAATCGAAAAAGCTCCCTTTCACGAAAGTAGAGTCCACAATTCTTTCTAACCTACCTTCCTTCCAAATCAGGATATACTCATGAAAATCATCTGCAAAATTAAACCCGGGATGCCAGTCTCCTTTTTCATTGGTGATATCATAATAAAGCGGCCCTGTTCCTGCACCGAGATCACCACCGGACCAGTCATAGGTATCTCCATCGGCGTTATCATAAAATTCAAAAATATCAATTTCCGAATTGGTACAAACCCCACCGCCAGGACAATACATCCAGTAGGCTGGCCAAAGACCATCTCCTTCGGGGATCTTAGCCCTGAGTACAAAGGCATAAGTGTTCCCGTTATTAGGATGGAAAGTTTCATGAGAAACAATCTGTCCGCTGCTAATGCCTCCGGGGAACACACCGCCAAGCGTGGTATCCGCCCGCAGTTCCAAGGCATTAGTTGTAAAATGATGATTGGTTGTATTAAATGGCTTGTATCGCTGCCACTCCTCATTGATTACCGTTGTACCGGCCACCCCATACGGATTAAAACTATTCTCCAAATCCGTTAGGTTTTTGATCGTACTTGTTGCCGAAGTACCGAAATCATAATTATGAATTAATGTATATTCGCTTGGATCAAAAGTTCCTATCTGACTTAACAGCATCAAAGGGGCAAAAAAACTTAAACAGAATATTATTGTAAATATTCTTGCTCTTTCTTTTAAAGTATAAGTATGCTTCATTTTTGTGACTTTAAGGTGAGTGGATATGGGATTAAAAAATTTAGATTTGGCTAAAGAGGCTATCTGAATATCAGATAACCTCTTATTGAAAAAATACAGGGCCTATTATTCTCCCTCTGCTTAAGGTAATGCAGGTTCATCAGCCGGATCGTCGTAATGAACAAGTACAAACCTGACGTAAGTGGGGGTACTATTACTCGTTTCAACCACATCAACTTCCAGGTACATGGTATCCACTTCGGCTTCTACCAACTTTGTAACGCGGTAAGTGATAGAAGTTTCCGGCAATAATGGCGGTTGTACTTCCTGACCAACAACATGAGTACCTACAAATGCCCCTAAACCCTTGACGGTAAGCTCATCTGAGACTGGATCGAAAACGAACTCATGAGTGCCCGATGCCCATGCACTTAAATCTTCGCCCGCACCTGTGTATTCATCCCCTTCATTCAAATCCCCGACCATATTTTCAGGAGTGGTCTCTATGCACATAAAATCCAAATCGTTACGAAACGCCGCTTCCGAAAAAGTATCGCCTTTATCATCAAATTCGTATGTTCCATCTTCATGGAATATAAATTCGTCATTGGCCATGCAAAGCCTGTTGGTGAAAAAGCTTCCTTTTCCTTCCAGATGCTCGCCATGGCCTATTGCCCATTTAAAATAAGTCCAGTAGCTATCATAGACGGCATCGCCCTGCTCTTTAGCTGCTGCATCCCAGGCCGCCCACGGGCTACCACCTTCTTCCAATTCACGGCCCAGCATTACACCATATTGATACGTTGCATCATCCCTGATCAATTTCCAGGTTTTGCTCGTCTCACCCGTGATAATGTCCCTTTTGGCATTAGGATTGACCAGCTCAATTTCCGCTGTTGCCTCGTCGGAATCTATATTGTTTGTAGCCGTAAGGGTGACGGTGTAGGTACCTGGATTCTCATAGCCATGGGTCGGGTTTTCTTTGTCAGAAGTGGTTCCGTCTCCAAAATCCCATAAGTATGACTCTGCCCTCTCTGAAGTATTCGAGAAAGTCACTTCCTTATAGTCGTTGGGATTTACGGCTGGCAGAAAAGCCGCCACCGGAGGCTCCGTAAACCCTTTTTTAACATCATCACCATCATCACTGCTACAAGATGTGATTAGAAATACTGCAAGGAAAGCTGTAAGAAGCTTCGTTGCATAGATTGGACCTTGTGTAGTTATTCTCATAATTATTACATTTTTGTTAAAATATTATTTTTCATAAATTCTTAAGAAATCAATGTGAAATATGGCTGGGAAAGGAGTCGCTACAGGTTTGGGGTCACTAATTGGCTTGCCACCCAAAGCAAGATTTACAATAACTTGAGGTGCGGGGCCGTACCAATCAAAATTGGACCCTCTGACAAAGGTGGTATCTACCCACTTTTGCACATCCCCTTCCTTCCAAATGGCGGTGAACGTATGGTATTGGTCTGCAAAGTCAAACCCTGAGGTCCATTCCCACTCCCCTGTCATGATGCTGTGATAATCTGCACCGTCCCCCTTGCCGCCATTGCCCCCTACCCAATCATAAGTGGTCAGGTTTGGTCCGTTGTAGAATTCAAATATGTCAATCTCCGATGAGGTAGTACCCTCTCCGCCAGGAGAATACATCCAGAAGGCAGGCCAGAGACCTGTGCCCTTGGGAATTTTACATCTCAGTTGTATCAGCAGGGTCTTGCCATCTGAAGGATAAAAAGTTTTCTTGGTCGCAAATTGTCCGCTGCTTATTCCCCCGGCCTTAATTCCGCCATCTGCATAGGCTATAAGTTGCAAAGTAGTGTCGGTAAAGTGGTGGTTCCTGTCATTGAAAGGCTTATACCTTTGCCATTCTTCATTAATTACAATTGTACCCGCTACGCCATACGGCTCAAAATATTCGGCCAAATCATCCAAAGACTTTACCTTGCGAAGCTTTCCAAAAGAATAGTCGTGAACCAATGTATATCCTTCCAGGCTTGGACTATATACTGCGGTGTCAGGTATAAAAGCATACGGTATCTTAGGGGACCTAATTTCATCATCACTGCAAGCAACCATTAAAAGGAAGAGTGATATATAATATAAGTATTTCATCATACTTTGCTTAAGCTAGAGCCAATATTGTCATGAACAATTTCAATTTTTAAAGCAAATAACTCCCCGTTTACCGCAAACAATGCGGTATTATTTACTAAAAACGGATTATGAAAGGGGATGCTAAATTGTCATAAAATCACTCCAATAGATTAGGATTTAACAGCACTTCACCTGCGGGAATAGGCAAGTAATAGTATTCATACGTTTGATCATTAGGGGTACCAATCAAGGGTATATCCCCTGGGTTTCTCTGCGCATTCACAGCAGCCACTCTTTCCAGACGTTGCAGGTCAAACCACCGGGTATATTCAGCCGCAAACTCCCAGGAGCGTTCATCAATCACAGCTTCTATAAATTCCGATGATGACAATCCACTCAAAGATGCCAAGCCGGCTCGCTCGCGGACTGCGTTCAAACCTGCATACGCCTGCCCATCAGGGGCACCATCTGCTCTTGTCTGGGCTTCAGCATAGATGAGCAATACATGGGCATACCTCAATAGAATAATTGGCATTCCTGTATGGTAGGTATTTCCTTCTACCACCTGAAGTTTTTTGTAAAACGGCTGGCCAATTGAATTGTCTTCCCAACTTATCACGCCATTGTCTGTCTGAAATAATGTTTGAAAGGTGATATCCTTCCGGATTCCCTCAGGAAAATTCAGAAAGAAATTGATTTCTGCACAATAGTCATTCCACCCCTTCTCATCATCGGAAACAGCCGAAATGCCAAATAACGTATTTAGAGAACCGTTGCCTGGAGCAAAATAGAAAGCAAATATCTCAGCCGATTGCCGATTGTCCAGGTAGTTTCCTGAAAACAACACGGATAGTGGCAAGTTCAGGCTCCATCCATAGCTTGCGCGATTGTCAATTACCTCTTTAGCCTTTTCAGCAGCCATCGCATATTTCGATTGATCGTTAATAGGCCATCCCCCCATCGTTAAGTACACATCTGCCAAAAATGCTTTGGCCGACCCTTGACAAGGCCTTCCAGGATCACGCTTTTCTACTGGCAGCAGTTCTTCGGCCTTTTTTAGGTCAGCAATAATCAATTCATAGATCTCTGCAGGCGGAACGGTTCCTACGTCCAATACATCTTCACTTACAGAACTCTGTGTAATTAGCGGGATATTTCCGTATAGCCTCACGAGCCAGTAATAACTGATCGCTCTTAAGAAATAAGCTTCCCCGGCAATGTGATTGATGGTGGTCTGATTTCCTTCTGCCAGATGATAGTTATTGATGATGTTGTTTGCACGGTAAATGGTAAAATATCTCCCGCGCCAAAAGTTAGTGCTCCTTTGATTTAAGGCATCCACATTGAACAAGTCCATTTGTCTAAATGGTGCCTTATTTAATCCCGGGTGTGTGGTTAAATCATCGCCGCCCATAAGTACTGCCAAAACTTCTGCTGTATTAAAACCATGGCCGAAGGCATTAAAATTTGGATTGTACACCCCTGTCAAGGCTGCTTCCAATCCTTCCACGGTACTTATTGCCTTATTTCCTATCAAAAGCCCTTTCGGTTCTTCCTCGAGAAAGTCCTCGCATCCAAAGCAAACAAGTACGATAAATATATTGCAAATAAAGTTTTTCATCTTTTCTATTTTTAGGTTGGAAAATTAAAATGAAAGTGTAATTCCAGCATGATAAGACCTTGAATTTGGATATGCGCCATAGTCAATGCTTTGGCGCGTGTCAGTGTTTGACCCTACACTGCTGGATTCCGGGTCGTAGCCTTTGTATTTTGTAAAAGTGAGCAGGTTAGTTGCCCCTGCATATATTGATATCCCAATTTGTTTTGTCAGTGCCTCCGGGATATTATAAGTCAGACTCACATTTTTAAGTCTTATAAAATCCCCCTCTTCCAGAAATCTTGTACTTTGCGTATAATTCTTATTGGATGTACTAAAGCCTGGTATATCACTTGTTTCATTTACGCCTGGAATATACCTGTCCTTAATTTCTGCAAGTGTTGGTCTTCTTACATCTCCTGCATAAGTCATAGAGGCAGCGCGGGCATAGTTCAGTTTATCAAAATCCAGAACACCCTGCAGAAAAACATTTAAGGTAAAATTCTTATAGCTAATCGTATTGTTCCAGCCGAGGGTATATTTTGGCAAACCATATCCAATTACCTGGAAATCATCTGAAGAGTAAGCACCATCCCTATTGATATCTTCATATTTAGCGTCTCCCGGTACCGCTCCGTATTCTTGGGCCAACCCGGCTTCCTCCTTTTTCCACGTCCCTAAATAATTTATACCAAAATAGGCTCCCATGGGTTGACCTGGTATATACACAAATTCCTCTGTGACGGATAACCCTGCCCCAACATTGCCGGATACAAAAACCGTATCAGCAAGCCCACCTAAACTCACTACTTTGTTTTTTAATGAAGACGCGTTCAATGAACTAACCCATTCGAAATCAGCGGTGCGCAAGGGTATTGCCGTCAGGCTAAGTTCAAAACCTTTATTTTCTACTTTCCCAATATTTCTATACACCCCATTTCCACCGATATAATTTGGTAAAGGGGCGTACATCAATAAATCCCTGGTGTTCTTCACAAAATAATCTGCAGTCAGGTTTAGGCGCCCCTTCAATAGTCCAAGGTCCATACCTATATCGAATTGTTCGGTGGTTTCCCATTTCAGGTCTGTATTGGCAGCACCGTCTATTGCAATCCCAGGCTGTGTGCCTTCATTATCAAAACTCGCCTTTGCGGATGAATAGGTAGCAAGGGATCCAAAAGGACTGATGGCCTGATTTCCCGTCAGTCCCCAGCTCCCTCTCAGTTTCAAATTATTGATAAAGGAGATGTCCTGCATAAACCCCTCCTCAGAAATCCTCCATCCAACTGCCAGGGAAGGAAATATGGAAAATTTGTTATCGCCTTGGAATTTTGAAGAACCATCCCTTCGTATGGAAGCAGTAAGTAAATACTTATCCATGAGCGTATAATTTACCCTTCCCATCAGAGACATGAGTGAAGATTCGGCATAATCAGTGCCCGTCTCAAAGCTACCGGCATAGGATAGGTTATTGTATCGGAATGACGGATACGTTAAGTCCCTTGCATAAGCATTTATACCATCGTTGGTGTACTTTTGAAGTTCATACACTGCCGTAAAAGTCACATTATGAATTTTATTTAAGATCCGTTTAAACGTTAATGTATTGGTATTTTGCAGGTTTAATGTTTCATTGGAGGTACGTCTCGCATTTGATACCCCACCCGTTACAGAAGATCCTGTAAAGTACTTCCCTTCAGTATTATCATACCTTACACCAAAATTCACGTCAAGTGTCAGGCCTGGAATGAACTCGTAGTTTAGACCGCCGACAATATTGCCTACAGTACTTTCATTAATAAAATCCTGATCATATAGAAGATTTAATGGGTTTGGGTTAATTGAACCGTAAGGATCAGAAACTGTATAAGCGCCGGTGGAATCTCTTAACGGTGTAATAGGAGCCCATGCCAGCGCCTGTGTGACAGGACTCCTTGAAGCTCCGGACGTACTGGCTTGTTCCCGTCTCGTGCCCATAAAATTTAACCGGACAGAGAATTTGTCACTTAAGTGTGAATTTATATTGGTCCTGATCGAATATCTTTTAAAATCTGTATTCAATATGATCCCTTCCTGGTCCTGAAAATTCCCGGATACCAGATAGGTTGTTCCTTCTTTCCCTCCTGATATGCTTAGCTGATATTCCTGCCCCATGGCCGGCCTGAAAATCTCATCTTGCCAATCCGTACCGCCATCAAGTCTGAATGCTTCTATCTCTTCTTCATTAAATTGCTCGGATAAGCCCGTAGCCGCTCTCTTGGCATTGATTATTTCCGCATATTCAGCAGCGGTGAGCATGTCTAGTTTTTTTATTACCTCGGAATAAGTAAACCTGGAGGACAAGTCCACTTTCATTTTTCCACTTTTTCCCTGTTTTGTAGTGATTAACACTACACCATTAGCTCCCCGACTACCATATATAGCCGTTGCAGAAGCATCTTTCAATACCTGAATGGATTCAATGTCATGGGTGTTGATATTTCTCATATCTGCCCCAATAAACCCATCTACAATATATAGTGGGTTATTATTACCCGTTAATGAATTGGCCCCTCTTATCCGGATCTTCACGTCACCTCCAGGAGCGCCCGAATTATTGGTAACCTGAACCCCCGGCACTCTTCCTTGCAAGACTTGGTCCAATCGGGTTATTGGCTGGTTTTCAAATTCATCCGGTGAAATAGTGGAAATTGCACTGACAAGGTCTTTTTTCTGTTGTGTGCCGTAGCCCACTACCACTATTTCACCCAAGGTTGAAATATCAGGAACCAATGCAATATTAATTGTAGAACGATTGCCTATTGTAAGGGTCTCCGTGTTATATCCGACAAATGAAAACACAAGATTTTCGGCTCCATCGGGAATCTCAAGACTATAAGCTCCTTCAATATCAGTAATTGTTCCTTGAGTAGTTCCTTGAATAAGGACATTAACTCCTATAAGAGGGCTCCCGGTTTCAAAGTCCGTAACCTTTCCGCTCACTTGGTCTTGCGCCAAGGAAGGAAGGGTGGCAATGATACATAGTAAAGTAAAGATATACTTCATGGTTATTATATTTAGGTGATTAAGTTTAGTTATTTGCATACGATTCCCATAAGGGCTATAGGTACATTTTTATCTCCTTTTTTCAGTTTAAATACTAATGAGTTTGTCACTATAGGTTCGTCAAGAACGATATCGTTAACGGCCTGATAGTTATTATTTACAGCAATAATTTCCTTCTGTCCGCAGTTTAAAACCTGGTATTCTTTTATGCAGAAAGGCATATGATTTTCTGCATGCTGCATTTGTACGGTCTCCATAGGGTGATCATAGTCCGGATCGAAGAAAATCCTGATCTTTTCTATTTTTTGGCTTTTCTGCCAATACAAAGTAACAGTAGCTTCTTCAGCCTCTAAATCAGCTACCCACCCGTTTGGCTGATTAACGGGACGAAAGATGCCATTAACAAGATTTTTGCTGTCGAAGAGTCTAAGAGGATGTGAAAGGTCAAAAGCCATATTAAACCCTTCAGGCCTCCTTTTAGGACACCAAAATTCAAATTCATCTATCCCTATACCATTGGGAGGTTCTTGTTTCCCGTAATTTGATACTGCACGATTGGTGCTATTAAACACGGAAACCAGACCTGAAACACGATACTCTGTCAACGCAACAGAGACCAATTCATTTTTTATAAGACATACAAATAAATAACAGGGGCCTTCTACTGTTTGCGTCGTTTGTAAGACAACCTCTCCGATGCCTTCCTTTAATTGGAATTCAAAAGTTTCCAGGGTAACATCAGGGGTATGATTAAAAGGTTTACTGCTGATGCGCAATTCTGCTTTTAGTGTTGCTGCTTTCTCCGCCTTTACCTTCACTTTGATACTTGGAATATTCTTTTCTATTGGGATCATTTGCCCCATAGAAAAATTTAGGGTCTCCCATTCACCGTTATGCGGCAACCCTTTCAATTCCAAAGTGCTTGAGGTTGTAATGGTAGCAGATTCAGCTAAATTATAATTCGAGTTAAGCCTAAACCGGGGAATATAATGTCCCAAGGCCATTAATTCTGCCTGCAAATATTTGATCTTTTTCTTATCGATAAAGGTTTTAGGTGGAGTATTCTCTCTTAAACTTAATACGGCTGCCATTCCAACGGCCTCTCCCCCGTGGGCACAGGTAGCCATAACACGGGTAGAACCAAAAGCTACGTGACTAGTGCTGATGATTCGTCCTGCCAACAATAAATTATCAATTCCTTTTGGGACGAAACACCGGTAAGGTATTTGGTATATGCCTTTGGTGTGCCATTGGGTACACGCGTTTTTAGCGCTGTATATCCCATCTGCGGGATGGAGGTCCATTGCCCATCCTCCAAAAGATATGGCATCGTAATGGTAATGTTGTTCTACGAGATCTTTCTGCGCAAGCATATAATATCCCTCAAATCTTCTGCTTTCCCTTTTGCCAGGGATTAATCCCACCCATTCCAAGGTGTATGCTTCTGCATTTTCATATTCTCCTGAGTTTTTGATATGATTCCAAATGCCATAGGCAACCTTCCACAGCTCTAATTTTATTTCTTCCGTATCATGAATGGTGTCCCTTCTTCCTCCATATTCAAACCACCAAAGTTTGCAACCGTCTTCCCCTACTTTTACATTTTTAATCCGGGGAATTGTACTCATGTCTTTTAAAGCATAATCCGGTGCGATATAATTTATAGGATGTTCCAGCTTTTTTGAATAAAAGTATAAGGTATGCCCTAAAAGCTCGCCATAATCTTCCATGTTTGGTGCCAGGGGCTCATCAAACTCCTCTGAAGTTTCCGCACCTATGCGGTAAGGTGCGCCCGCCTGATAGGCAACAATGCCGTCTCCGGAAGCATCTATAAATAAAGTACTATTGAAATTATATAAGGTAGAGTTTTGTCCATTAAATCCTACTACCTTTTCAATAAGGCGATCTTCTGATTTAATCACGCTAAATATTGAGGTATTCAGGTATAAATCCAGACTTGGCTCTTTGAGTACTTTATCAATAAGAATGGTATCAAAAATAACAGGGTTTCCTTCTTTGTTTTTAAAGACATTTTCTGTCATTATCTCATTTACCACTCCCCCTTCCCGTGCCCAGCGATTATTATTGCCCATATGAGAGGTAGCCCCCAAGGCCCATAACCTCACTTCACTGGACGCGTTGCCACCCAATACAGGCCTATCTTGTACCAGTGCAACTTTAGTTCCCTCCCTAGCAGCAGTAAGGGCGGCACAAACTCCTGCCAAACCTCCCCCTATCACCACCAGGTCATATTGTAGCTCTAAAGTCTTTAATGCTCTATACTTCGATAAATCTTCTCTCTTCATTGCATACCTCTTCCTTTTTTAATGTATTCTTAACCTTGTTTTTCTTATTGATGATCAACACATAAATGCACAGCGCTATTATTATAGCGCCCATTATAAATACATAAATATTGCCTTTCTCCGCTATAAATCCGATCGTGAAAATGATAATGCCTGTAATCAGGGCAGCTATAGTAATTACCTTGATGCCATAGCGCTTATCTTGCCTGGCTTGCAAATCAACCGCAGGAGAAACTTGTTCATTTGCTTCTCTTGCCCTTAGCACCTGATACTGATTAAAATCTTCCGACTCCTTTCCGCTGTATCGGGCATATAACTCATACAAAAACAGCAAGGTAAGCGGAACTAACGCTCCCAATGCTTGTTCATCTGCTCTGTCGAGTGTAACCCCTAACCATGCAGGTGCCAAGAACTTAAAAAACGCATTGATCAATAGGCTTATAATGGTGACAGAAAGTATAGAAACAGCTGTTTGTCTTTTGGAGAACAAAGCCCATATGGGAGGGGCATACAGCGGAACACCCGTGATGGCAGCAACCGTCAACACCACATTTACTATACCACCCAGATGAGGCACCAATAAAGCTACGATGATCGTTCCACAACCGAATAAAAAGGTAGATACCCGTGCTACCCGCATCAATTTCTTTTCAGAAGCATTTTTATTAAAAGCCCTATACAGGTCATTGGTAGTAACAGCAGCCATCATATTTAAGGTGGTATTCACCGAACTTGCTGTGGCAAATACCATCCCTGCAATCATAAGCCCTAACATACCTACTGGCAAGGCCTGTTTGCACATCATTAGGTAAGCACCTTCTATTTCCCCCAATCCATCCAAGCTGGGATTGATCGTTCTGTAGATCATGGGAGGCAGCATCCAAATTAAGGGGAAAATCAAGTATAAGATACCAAATAGCAAACCCACTTTTCCAGCGTCCTTTTCATCTTTTACACTGGTGTACCGTTGAACATACGCCCAGTTCCCCCCAATGAAGAAAAAACTATAGATCATAAAAGCAAAGAGGAACCATAACGTATAATCTTCATTTAACAGAAGAAAAAAATCATCTGGTGCTTTGTCAATAAAAGCTTTTACGCCACCTGTTTCATTGAAAGCCAAAGGAATTACCACCACTACTGCGGCCAAAAGGATAATAAACTGCAAGACATCAGTAGCCAAAACCGCCCAAAGCCCTCCTACTGTAGTATAGAGCAAAATAGTAAGCCCTAAGACAACCACGATCCATTCCATCGGGAAACCCGTTGAAACATTCACGATTTTGGCCACAGGATACAAAAAAGCCCCGGCAGTAAAAAACGAGATCAGCACGAAAAGATAGGTGTATATTTTTTGCGTTTTTTCTCCGAAACGCTGTGTAATATATTCTGCGGCAGTTAATGTCCTTGTTCTTTTCCATCTCTTAGCGATGTACATGAAGATCAGGAAACCGCTAATGGCCATGGTCCATTGGATGGTAACGGCTACAAACCCACTATCGTAGGCTATAGATCCCCAAACCACAAAAGTGCCGGCTGAGAAAAAGCTCATAAATAGGGAAAGACTGCTAATCCACCAAGGAATGTTCCCTCCCCCGGAAAAAAAGGATTTCATATCTCTTCCCGTTCTGGAAAAAGCAAGCCCTGTTCCAAAAACGACCAGGGATAAAATAAATATTAATATATAATCAAATTGACTCATTAAATTTTGTTAGGAGTTCGTATTGCCTGTAAAATATTTTACTAATTAATGTCGTACCAAAGAAAATTCTAAATAAATGACAACAAAAAGTAACGAAACCGTTTTCGAAAGGGGATGATTTTTCCGAAATCGTTTTCGAAAATTAAAGGTTTGGCTTAAAACCTGAGCACGATTATTAATTAAATTCAAAATGGGGTTAAAAAAGCTAAACGGATATTTCTATAATCCGAATGAATCAGCGAAAGCCTGAAAGGCTTTAATGTGAATAGCACTCAGATAGAAATCCGCAGAATCAATCCTGAAAGGATTGAACAATGGCTAACGAACACTGCTTATCCCATGCACATTATTCGGAAACATAAAGAGCACACCAATATCTTGCTGAAGTTCAACCACTTCGTGGTTGTGTATGAAGGATATTACAAAATATGGAGCTATTCATATTCCATCCCTTCAGCATTAAGACTGGAGTTCTGTTTCTTAATTTTTAACATCAAACTCAGATTTAAAAATATTTTCGATTTTCTTATATCTCCTGACCTTGAAATCAAATATCAATTCAGGAATCCTCCCCTACGGGAAAGCAAAATGA
>CAMPJM010000034.1 GCA_946886805.1 uncultured Flammeovirgaceae bacterium
TCCCAAAGTCCATGGTTTCTTTTGTATTGTTTCTTTACATCTCGCAATGCATCCAAGGCACCTCTTTTATCGAACTTGTTCAGTGCAATTACATCTGCGAAATCCAGCATGTCAATTTTTTCCAGCTGAGTGGCAGCTCCATACTCCGGAGTCATTACGTAAAGCGAAGTATCTGAATGTTCGATGATTTCGGTATCAGACTGGCCAATTCCGGAAGTTTCAAGGATAATTAGATCAAAATGAGCGGCTTTTATAATGTCCACTGCATCTTGTACATATTTGGAAAGCGCCAGGTTAGATTGCCTAGTGGCCAGTGAGCGCATGTACACCCTTTCGTTATCTATCGCATTCATCCGGATCCGGTCTCCCAGCAATGCTCCTCCGGTTTTTCTTTTAGAGGGATCTACAGATATAATGGCAACTGTTTTCTCGGTAAAGTCTGCAAGAAACCTTCTAACCAACTCATCCACCAAAGAAGATTTTCCTGCTCCTCCGGTACCGGTAATCCCTAGGATTGGGGTCTTTGCCGAGACACCTTTCGTTCTTATTTCAGCCAGAATGGCCTTTGATTCATCAGGGAAATTTTCCGCCGCGGAAATTATCCTGGCCAGTGATTTGGGGTCTTTTTTAATCAGCAGGTCAGCCTCTCCGTTCAAGTTTTTGCCAGTGGGAAAATCACATTTTTCCACCATATCGTTGATCATGCCCTGTAGTCCCATAGCACGTCCGTCATCAGGCGCATAAATTCTTACGATACCATAATCATGAAGTTCCTTAATTTCCTCAGGAAGTATGGTGCCACCCCCACCGCCAAATATTTTGATATGCCCGCAGCCTTTTTCCTGAAGCAGGTCGTACATATATTTAAAAAACTCGACATGCCCGCCTTGATAAGATGTGATGGCAATAGCCTGCACATCTTCTTGGATGGCGCAATTTACAATTTCGTTTACTGAACGATCATGTCCGAGATGAATTACCTCCACACCTGTCGCCTGGATAATTCGCCGCATAATATTGATTGCAGCATCATGCCCATCAAAAAGTGAGGCGGCAGTTACCATTCTGATATGGTTTTTCGGCTTATATGGAGCCACTGGATTCGTTAGGGTAGCCATAATGTCGTTAAAAAATTTAGTTGTGGTAAAATTAAGGTAAAAAGGTTTCTAAGCCAATTGGTAATAGACAGGATTCAAAGGCTATTTACCTGAAGAAGAAAAGGTGGATAGAAGATGAAGTAAAGAAACCGACGGCTATAGGATATTAAAATACAAATCTTTTATTTTATGAAATCTTTGTAAGTATAATGTGAAAGGAGACGGATTTCCCCAAAACGTATTAAAAAACATAGCATGTGCAAGTTGCTTACATAATCCATTTTATAAGTAAAATGAAAATAAAGCTAATACTATTTGTTGTTGCTGTTCTTTTTGAACATAGGGTATACAGCCAAAGAATGGTTGAGCCTGCATTTGAGATCCTTAAAAGCTATCCAAGTGTTAGGGATTTGACAGTGTCTTCAACGGGAGATGAGGCTTATGTTACAGTTCAGAGTTATGTGGGAGATTTATCCGCTATCGTGAGTATGAAAAAGCAAAACGATCAATGGCAAAAGCCGGAACTCGTTTCGTTTACGGGTAAATATCAGGATTTAGAACCCTTTCTTTCCCCAGATAACCTAAAACTTTTTTTTGCATCAAACAGACCTTTATCTGATAGTATAGACGATGAAAAAGATTTTGATATTTGGTTTGTTGAAAGGACAAACGTAGATGCAAAATGGGGCGATCCTGTAAATTTGGGAAAGACCATCAATACTGATCTTGATGAATTTTACCCAAGCATAAGTTCCAATAATAACCTGTATTTTACTGGTTTAGGAGAAGGTACAAAGGGAAAAGATGATATTTTTTTTAGCGAATGGAAAAATGGCCAATATTCGCTCCCCGTCTCACTTTCCGAGGCTATAAATACCGAGGGCTACGAATTTAACGCTTATATTTCGCCGGATGAGCAATATCTGGTTTTTAGTGGGTATAATAGAAATGACGGATTGGGAAGTGGCGATTTGTATATAAGTTTCCGAGATAAAGATAAGAATTGGCAAGCTTCAAAAAATTTAGGGGCTAATGTAAATTCCAGATATATGGATTATTGTCCTTTTATAGATGTGAAAAATAAAGTATTGTATTTTACAAGTAAGCGAACTGCTCCTAAAAAGCTAATAACTTTCGAATCATTAGAAGAGTTTGTTGACCAGGTAAACGAATATGAGAACGGTCTGAGCCGGATTTACAGGGTTGCTATTGAGGATCTGCCATGATCTTTCTTGTGGGTTTTACTCGAATATGCGACTCTTTAATTACAGCTGCACCACAAACCTACTGCCCACTTAAACCACCCCTGCACCCAAGGTTTGTATCCTCACAGACCTTAATAAAGCGATGCTAAAAACTACTACCGAATAGCATTTTGTGTTATTTTCGCTAAAATCGTTGAACTGCCCTTACTGCATAAAAGGTGGTCTGTGGGGACACAAGACCACGGCAGCGGCGGGAATTGGGTTCGGTTGAGGTAAATCCAAAGGATAAGAAGCGCATTTATATTATAATTGATGGCTGTATTGGTTGTTGGATCGACGAAAGTTATCCCGTTAATTACAGCTGCACCCCAAACCTCCCGACCCCCTAAAGCACCCCTGCACCCAAGTTCTGCGTCCTCACAGAACTTATTATAAAAATGCTGCTCTTCCCAAGCCTATCAGCAGTTAATAATAAAAATAATAGGTAAACTGTAGTTTTTTAGAAAGAAGCGATACTAATGTTAAAAAGATTTTCCCGGTATGGAGAAGCCTATAGATCATAAATTCATTAATGAAATCAACCAGAATACAGGTATTGCCCATAAGGTGTGCAATATATATTTTATTGATTCACATGATCGTGAGGATGTTTTTCAGGAAATGATGTATCAGTTGTGGCGGGCATATCCTGGTTTTCAAAGAAATTCAAAATTTTCAACCTGGATGTATCGGGTTTGTCTTAATACAGCCCTCACTTACTTAAAAAGAAATAAAAAGAACAGGTATGAAGCCCTTTCTATCAAACATCATCAAATCGCTGAGGAAAAAGACATCAGGCAGAATGAAGACATGCTATTGCTGTATAAGGCCATCGACGGACTGACCCCTATCAATAAAGCTACTATACTCTTATATCTGGAAAACCTTAGTTATGAAGAAATTGCTCAAATAACAGGTCTGTCCAAGTCAAACGTAAGCGTTCGGCTAGTGCGAATAAAAAAAGAACTGGAAAAAGAATTAACAAAAATAAATCAAAAAGAAGATGCAAAATTTGGATGAATTTAAAAAAAGATGGACAGAAAATAAGCCTCAGGCTGTCGATGCTGCCACTCTTGATCACACTACATGGCAAAAACTTATAAGACATAGAGTCAACAAACAAAGGAATGTAAGTATGAAATATTTTTGGGCTTCATTTGTCTTACAAATTATCGTTTATGGGTTTTTATCTCATGTTATTATACAAAATTGGCAAGATACGTCCGTACTACTTGTAAGCATTTTTTGCTTTTTACTTTACATACCGTTTACGGTGGTGCTTATGAGAAAATTTAAACGAATGGCGATGCTGAAGTCAGATGATACGCATGCATCAGGCTTGGCAATCAATGATTATGTTCATCAACAGCACAAGTTATTGGTAAGTTTTTACAGGTTCAAGAAAAAGTATGAATTAATATTAGTTCCGACGAGTTCAATCATCCTAATTTGGGTTACATTCAGGCTTTATGTACCGGGCGGTGTGCTAGCTTACCCTACAGCTGCGATCGGACTTTTGTTGCTAACGCTAGGCTCGTGTTTAGCTGCAATACTAGCAGAGAACAAGCGCAACTTCAAAGAGCCAATAGCTCAGTTAGAAGAAATTTTGAAGGATATGGATGATAAGGTATAGGCCAGTCGTTTCCAAAAGTAAGAGATAAATAACTCCTAAAAGTTGTTCACCCTTCCCCAATGCTATTAATTTAAGACGAGTTATCCTTCTCTCTTTAGGAGAAGGATCGAGGATGAGGTGTTTTAAAACCTTAACTTAATAGCATTCACTTAATAGCATTCACCCTTTCCTCAAGGCCGGTGTATTCTAGGCCTCTGCACCCAAGGCGTATTTCCCCCTAGACTTCCGAAGTTTTGTTTCGATACCGCAGCTGATTTCTGATGCATTGGTGCCAAAAATATAAATGAGAAGCTATAATGTGCCAAATCGGAAGTCTGTATTTCCGGCCCAAGTCCCTCTAAAAAGTGATCTGTGAAGGACATAAAACCACTGCAACGGTGGAAATCATCGTTTTTAGGAACGTTCAACGGAGGAGTGTCAACCAATTATTTTTTGCCAAACAGACCTCCCAATTTTTCTCCGATACCTTCCTTGAGGTTGTTAATGGTGTCTCCTCCACCTAGCATGCTTAGAATGTTGGATTCATCCATTTCTCCTTCACTTTTTGTTTTATTTCCTATTTTGTTAAAAATAAAAGGAATTACAAAATTAGCAATTGATGTTGATTGAGAAGGGGATAAGCCTAGTTTCGTTGTTAGATCACCCATGTAATTGTTGATGATTTTATTTACGACACCATTCTCTTTTGTGGTTTGGCTTCCGCTTAATGCACTCTTTAACTCTGAGAAGTTACCTTGTGCAGCTTCTGATTTTAGAGTACCCGAAACACTGTCTTTGGCTACCTCGACAGAACTTTCTGCCTTATCTGGCCCAATTCCAAACTTAGAAGTAATATTAGAAATCAAGTCACCTTTGAATGAAGAAATTATGTCTTTTATCATATCTGTAAATATTAATTAGTAAACATTGATTATATAAGATATCTATAGATAAAATGTTTAATAAATTTTTCTTCCGGTGCTCTCTCCGACTAGGCTGTTAATTTTCGCTCAACAGTTTAAATAATATTGGTGGGGCAAGGCTGTAGCAAAAGGCAGCTCAAGGAGATCGATTTTTAAAATGGACTATTGTCCCATAATTATTTCCTCCAATTCTCTCACCTTTCGTCGACCAGTAGCTATTCTTTCTTCCATCTCTTTTACTTTTTCTTCAGCCATCCTTATTTTATCTTCCTTTTCTTTCGCTACTTCTTCAGAAACGGTTCTTTCTTTTCTCTCTCTTTCTACCTTTTCTTTTGCTTCTTCAATTTTTGATTTGGACCGGCTGACGACTTCGTCGGATTCTTTCAATTCTTTTTCAACCCTTTCTTTATCTTTCTTTGCTTTTAATTTTGCTTCGGCAGCTCTTTGTTGACCAAACTCTCTTCCACTCAACCCTCCCTTGTTTTTTCCATAGGCATTGCCATTGCCTTTTTCTTCATCATGTGCATCCTGTTCATGCTGTTTTTGTCTTTTGTGCTTCTCTTTCTCCTTTTCTTTTGCTTCCTTCTGCTCCTTTTTTTCTTTCTCTTTCTTTTCATGCCCCTTCTCTTTGTCCTGGCCCTGTGCACTAAGCGCCAATGATATTACCAATGTGAATAGCAATATTAAATTTTTCATCTGTTTAGTTTTTAGATTAAATGTCTTTCAAAAGTGAATCTACTTCGTCACTTAATATCTGGACTTCATGTTCAAGTTGAATCGTGTCCTGGCTATGTATCTCGTCTCGCATTTCATCTTCGACAGTGGTGCTACCTTCAATTACGGTATTTTCTTTCTCTTTTTCCGGTGAGGCGCAACCATTGGCTCCGGCGATGACCAATGCCATAGAAAGACTGAATATTGCTTTTATCATTTTTTTATATTTTAGGAGTACACCGATTAAATTTTACCTGTTATTCATTCTTTTGAAAAGGAAAAAGTAACCGGATTCTTTAATCCAAGATATACGTTGAAATATCTATTCCGAAGGAAAATAGCTGCAAATGAGTCGTATTGCTAATTTTCATCCTGTAACCACAGCGGTGCTATATTTTTCGTATGAAAATCTCTGATTTATTGCTAATTTATTTCTCATCACAATCCCTAATGCATCATCTGGGTTAAAAGGCTTTGTTCTTACTGATTCTGAAATAAAGCAGATTTGCTTTGCAAGCGATCAACAGTGCACCGCATTAGCAATAATCAAGGTATAGGTAAAGATTTTAAAAGAAACTGATCCATTTTGTAGCGTCATTGGCACTGACAAGATCGTAGCTTTGCTGGCTGGTTTGGATTACATAGAACCCATCCGGATCAGCAAATATTTCGGTTGTAGCCAAAAAAACGGCTTCATCTTCTGGTAGAATTTCACCCAAAGTACCAAGGAAGTGAAAAATAAGGCGACCGTCATTGGTGAATTCGGGCACAAGCGCTGGTCCTCCGGAAATAAATAATCCCCCAGCATCTTCAATTATAAAGCCGAACAGATCATATGTTACTCCTTCTGATTGTCCATACTCTGGCCAAAAAGTGGAGAAAGCAAAGTTAGCCATCGCACCCACACCTAGGGCATCAGGCTCTCCTTCAATTGTAAAACCATTGTCAGTTACCCAGTAAGTTCCATTTGCCGGACTAAAATAAAATCTTTGGGCAGCATTAAGATCTATGGCAATAGGTTGGACAACAGATTGAATGCTGCCGGGCGCCCCGTTTTCCGTAAAAGTAATGGTGCTGCTCTGCGAGTTATACTGCAATCCCTGAAGTTTTGAAATAGTAATTTCATTCAAAACAAAAGGGTCGACCAATACTAATCCATCCGGAGAGTAGTAATAATTTGTAGTAAAGGAATTCAAAGCATTCCCCGTAAAATAGGAAAAAGTTATTTCTCTATAATTAGTATTAACAGTTAAATCAAATTCCTGTTCATCAAAAGTAAGTCGTTTAAAATAGGTTTTAAAATTGTTGATATGCTCAAATGCAACCAAGTTTTCAGCAATACCTGGCATAAAATTTTGAGACTCTTCCTGGGATGCCTCTTCTAGAACGAGTCTGGTGCCATTAAAATTTCCGATTAACTCCATGGAATTCTCTGCTACTGAATCAATTGAAAAAATGAAATCTGAAACTTTACCTGCACCCTCAATTCCACCATTTTTGGACGGATCCGGATCGGAAAGAATATGGATATAAGAATAAGTGTCAAATAGGAGAGAAGGCGTTTGCATTGCTTTCATCCTGTAAGTACTTTCCATAGGTACTGAGGCAGTAGTTGCGTCGATATCGCTATACATGGTTACTCTGTCATTTTCGAAAAATACAAAGTAAAAATTATAGGCTCCACCGGTACCGGTATACAAAACTCCTTTCCATCCATTTGCAGCGCTTACAAGCTTTGACTTATACTCGGTAAGGGTAGCATCAAGCCGCTCGTCGGGTCTTTCGCCAGCAGGCAATCCCTCGTCGTCTTGTTGACAAGAAGAAAAGCCCATAACAAAAAGAAAGCTTATAAGTAGGATCCTGTACATGTCTTAATATTTATCTTAAACTCCGTATTTGATTTTTATAAAGCATCAATAGCCAATTGCGTCCGGGATTGTAAGTTGTAAAAGTCTATGTTCCAGGATTCTTTAAAATAGCTTACCACTATCTCTTCTTTTTGCCTTAACAACACTTGTGCATCTTCCGGAGTACTAGCAACAATGGCATCAAAGCCTTCTTTGCCTTCGATCAGCATTATCGATATCATTTCCACAAAATCATCATCTACCTGGCTGCGGGCATATTGTGTGATATAGCCTTTTGATCTTGCATCTTCCAAACTATAGTCATTCCAGCTTGCAGTATAATCGGTAGTTATTCTTTTAAATTCCTCCGGGTACATGATGTTCTGATGCAGGATATGGCCAAACTCATGATGAATCGTGTGCAGCATTTGCTTTACTTCGGCGGTATTGTCTGTTTCAAAATCATTGATCTTGTATAAAACCACTTTAAGGCCACCTTCTGCCGTACCCAATGTGATAGTGCCATTATCATTATATTCGGGACTTCCTACCAGTACAAATTGTTTTGGAGCAAGTTCTTTCAAAAAGTTTTCCCCTGCCTCCTGATTGTAGGGTTCAATCCAGGTGCTTTTTATGGTCTCCATCACAGTTATTACCTTATTTTCCATAGGTGGAACCAGCACTTTATTCAAAGCAAGTTCATAACTGTCGAAGCGATATTTCACCTCTATATTATAAGGGACTACATAGTTTTCGTATAGCCACACATCAACAGGCCCCTCCACCCAGGTGTCACCTCCTAAACCCAAAAGGGGAATATCCAGATCATCTTCATCCTTCGAACAGGAGAGCAGTAAGGGGACAGTAAGAATAAAAAAGAATATTTTGAAATTGTTCATTTTTAATTGTTTAGTATCATTGCGATCTGAAGATTCATTTTTATTCCATTTCCCGTTTTCACAATCAGCCTGCTATTCGTGAGCTTTCCTTTGCCTCGGCTGTCAGCGAAAGGGATTGCCGCACTCTTTCGTATATTGAACCTCTAGTGTTCTAAAATACCTACATTTATTTCCGATATCCTACTTTAAGGATGCGCCGTTCGTGCCAAAGGCATCCCTTGGGGCAATGACGTTTTACGGAAGTGCATCAATTGACTTAGTGATTTCCACTAAAATAATAGTAGAACCTTATAGTCTATTCAGGCCTCGGATTTAGTTCTATTCCTGCCAAAACTGCCTCCTGCGGAATTTGCATCACTCTTCTTGGATCATCAGGAGGAAGTTCCATCACCTGGCCATCTACGGTGGTATGCACCACAGGAATATTATGTCTTAAAATATCAAACCACCTCATTCCTTCCTGAACAAATTCTGCCGATTTAAAATCAAGTAGCGTAAACATAAGTCCGTCCTGCAAGTCATTCGTATTGTAAAAATTCCTCACTTTTTCATCGGTAATAGCGTGATTATCAGGATTATATCCTTCAATTCTTTTGCTTGCATAAGTATTTAAATCAGCTTTGGCAAAATCATAATAGCCTAATGCAATATATGCTTCAGCCCGATTAAAAAGCACTTCTTCAGCTGTGAATAAGGGGAAAATGGTATAAGGAAAACCAATGTCAGCATTGATGTCCGATCTAACGAAATGTTCTCTGAACTTAAGGATGAGCCAATTATTGTCTCCCTGTGTGTACAATGGGTACACCCAATTGGCACCAGTGACATTGGCATCCCTGAATAAATAATCTACAATAGGGGTGGCAAGCCCAAATCTGTATCGTGCATAATTTCTGGCCCATAAAGATTCTGTTTCCACCAAAAGTAGATTGGCATTTTCAGTCGCCTTTGTGTAAATAGCCTCGCCTTCGTTTGCTGTTAAGTTACTGTACACGTCTACCCAAGGTCTTAAATTAGATTCAATACTTCCTCCTGGAAAAACTTTGTTAGCCTGATCAATTACATTTACATAATCTTTTTTGAATAAGTAGAATCTGGCGGCAAATGCATGCGCCGCCGAAGTGTTAAAATGATATTTTGGGATCCGATAGGCATTATTGTCCAGCAAAGGTAGCCCTGCATGAATATCCTGTTGGATTTTTTCATACACATAAGCCACTGTTTTTCTCTCATATTGGCCCATAACCACCTTTTCCGGTTTGGTAACATAAGGTATTCCCGGATCGGAGGCAGCAGTAGCCGGATCATATACTTTGGCAAAAAGTGTTACCAACATAAAATGTGAATAAGCTCTGGCAAGCAAGGCTTCACCCTTTTGCGCATTGTAATCTTCAGGATTAGGCGCATTGTTTATGGCTTCAAGAGCATGATTTGCTGCTGCAATTGCCGCATAGCAGGCATTCCAATAGAAATCAGGTGATCCCTCATCTTTACTTTGCACATCCTGAAAAAAATACGGATTAGCATTTCTCTCATCAAACACTACAGAACCTGCTCCTTTGTCCATAGCCAAGTCCGACAAGGCTTCTGTAAAAGTCGCATAGTCTGCCTGAGGATAAGCGGAGACTAATAATTCGCTTACCTTTTCTACGTTATCAATGCTCGCACGCTGGTCTACAGGTTGCTCAAGATAATCCTTGCATCCTGTAAATATGCCTAAACCAATAAAGGTGCTATATGCTATAAATTTATGCTTCATTTTAAAGAACAGCTTTTAATGATAAGGTAAACTGGCGGGGAATTGGTAACGCGACTCCACCCGAACTAAAAAATTCCGGATCCTGACCATTCAATCGCTCGTCAGAATAGATTAGCAACAAATTACTTCCAATCAGGCTAAGGGAAAGATCATTTAATCCCGTGCTTTTGATAAGCTTATCCGGCAGGCTATAACTTAAAGAAACTTGCTTGAGCCTGACGAATCCACCATCTACCACTCTGTCCGAAGAGTAGTTGTAATTGTTATACGGATAGGTGCTGCCTAATTGCGCAGCCTCGATAACATCAAGAATAGAGGGGATGTCATGGTTCGGATCGTCTTCATCCCCCGGCAATGTCCATCGATTTAAGAAATCTTCAGGCATAGCGTCCAGATCATTATAACCAATGCCCGAAGTAGTGCTAAAAGAAGGTCTTAATCTGATTTTATTTCCTCCGCTATAGGTGATTAAGCCACTTAACGATAAATTTTTGTAGCGTATTATGTTGTACCATCCGCCAAAAAAGGTAGGATCTACAGGGCCTTCATAAATTAGATGTTCTGTTTTATCACTTTGTAAATAAACATTGCCGGAAATCTCCCCTTCTTCATTCACAAATATGGGTGAACCGACATCTTCTGTAAGCCCCTCATAATCTATAGAGAATAATCCTCTGTGTGGGAACCCTTCTTTAGCTCCGCCTTCAGGTACTACCAAAGACCATATATCAGGATTGTTTTTAAGATTGGTGATTTTACTCTTGTTGTACCCATAGGTAAGCTGTGTTCTAAAACTGAAATCCTGCTGTTGAATGATTCCGGCTCCTATAGCTACTTCCATGCCCAGCGATTTCATATCAGCATAATTGGCAATTTTAATTGCTTCACCACCTATTCCTGATGTTCTGATAGGCCCAATTAAGTCAAACGAATTTCTTTTATAGGCATCAACTGTAAGCGTAAATTTTTCATTCAAAAATCCGGCATCAAGTCCAATATTGGTTTCATATTGCTTTTCCCAGGTGAGTTCAGAATTCTCAAGATTTTCAATATAAATAACAGATTCTACTTCAGACAAGTAAGGTCGTCTGGTACTACTATTCTTCAATACCAGGCTAGAATTGGTAGCGTTTCCCATGCTTGCTGTAAGCCCATAGGTTGCTCGCAACGTCAAGCGATTTACAATTGACTGGTTTTGCATAAATTTCTCAGTATCCAGGTTCCAGGACCCGCTTACGTTCCATGTTGGCAACCAACGGGCGGTTCGTGATTCCCCAAGCAAATTTGAGCCATCATAGCGGGCGGTAAGGTTAATATTGTATTTCCCTTTGTAAGAATAGGCACCGTTGATCATATAAGCGAGATAGCGGTCATATTCCATTTGCATGCTGTAATAATTGAAATTGCTCTCCACATTTTGTTTTATAATGCGATAGTCAATATAGGGTTCACCTCCTTTGTCAAACTGATAGCCTACTCCATTGAAGGTTTTGTTTTGCCTGTTGGCATACCTGAGTTCCTGAGAAGCAAATAATCGAAGAATATGAATATCTGCTATGTTTTTATCCCATTCCAGTGTGTTCCTAAAATTGTAGCTGGTGAGGTTGTCATCTTCAGTGTTATAAAATCCACCGTACGGTAACACTACGATTGGTCTGGCTTCGGGATTGTCAGGATCTCTGTACAAAAATTTATTATTATCCTCCACCGTGGAATTTTCATTTGCGCGGTAGGCATTTGCCATATTGGAATTCTCACGAACCTTATGTTCCTGATTGTTTTTCACATGGCGCAAGGCTCCCAAAAAAGAATATTTTAGCCCCTTGGTAATTTTGTATGAGAAATCGCCCTGAATTTTAAAATCCAGAATTGAGAGCTCTATGGTGTTATTCTCAAGTTCATTCAGGATATTAAAAGGGGCATAATTTCTTCGAAAAAATTCCCTGTTACCGTCTTCGTCAAAGGCAGTCAATGTTCTGCTAGTATTCAGGGCATAACTAAACGGATTTATATCAAAATCGCGATCAAACTGGCCTGTGACAGGGTTGCTAATTCTACTAATTGCGCCCGGAGCTTCCTGGTCTCGAATGGATCCCTGTGCAATCAGACCAAATGAGACTTTTTCAGACATATTATAATTTGCCCTCACATTGGCAGTAAACCGTTTTACATTATCTGCGACGGTCCAGCCGTGATCATTTAAAAAGCTGGTTGAAAAATAGAGCTGAGATTTTTCACTACCCGAAGAAACACTTAGGGAATGTTCCTGCATAAATGAATTCTTGAATAATATATCAAACCAGTCGGTATTTGCTCTGGCGTATCGTTCTAAAAAAGCAGCTTTTCCTTCTGTGGTATTCTGTACACCGTATTGCCCTGTGTTGGCGTCATAGGTATTGATCAATTCATACATTTTTGTGTAAACACCGCCATTCTGGCTGCGTGAGGCATCAGAAAGCGTCAACCATCCTTTTCGTTCAAGTTCTACATATACTGACATCTGGTCTGCAGAATTCATGATATTAAAAGAATTGTAGGTTGGCTTTAAATAGGTCGTGAAATTGCCCGTATAAGAAATCACTGGCTTGCCAATTCTCCCTCTTTTGGTCGTGATTACTATTACACCATTCATAGCTCGGGCTCCGTACATTGCAGTTGCAGAGGCATCTTTTAGGATTTGAAAGCTTTCTATATCATCCGGATTTAGACCCGCAACAGAAGAACCAATTAACGAAGACGGATCACCGGATGATAGCTGGTCGTTGGAAATGTTCACTGCATCTTCTAAAATAACCCCATCCACGACCCAAAGTGGCTTATTGTCTCCGGTGATAGAAGTGGCTCCGCGAACCCGTATTTTTGGTGCCGCTCCAAAAGTACCGGATACATTTTGCACAGAAACTCCGGCCACACGACCTTCAAGCATCCGGCTAACATCGGTGACCCCTTCTCTGTTAACATCCTCCGATTTTAATAAACTGGCAGATCCAGTAAATAATTTTCGGTCTATGGTCTGATAACCTGTTACTACTACTTCTCCAAGGGTACTTACATCTTCTTCCAATCTGATTTCGAGGGTAGATTTGCCTGCTACATTTATCTCCTGTGGCTTATATCCTACGAGTGAAACAACTAAAGTAGCATCGGCCGGTACCGTTAGCTGGAAATTACCACTGCCGTCGGTTACTGTGCCTTTAGTCGTTCCTTTTTCTACCACTGTAATACCAGCAATGGTTTCGTCCGGCATGCCCTGGCTGCCTTGTAAAACCACTTTCCCGCTAACGGCGATTTCCTCTGCTGCTTGAGCATATGCCTGCCAATGAAATAGGTTCAAACAACAGAGTAAACCATAAGTCAATAATAAATGAGTCTTTTTATTTAGCCTCTTTGTAATATTTTTCCGCATAAATAGGATCCTGTAGATATTTTCTCATTGATTTAGAAGCGTTAAAGGTTGGCCAACAAATCGAGAGGTAAAGCCTAATAACCACCAATCGAATAGAAAGAATAAGCGAACCTGTTGGCTACTTATCCTTTCTATCGCAAGTCTATTTTAGAGATATTTCCCGTACGTTTTCATCATCGAGATTGAAGTATTCGATTACCTCTTCATAATTACTGTAATCTACGGGGGCTAAAGATCTGCCTTCAGTCATAATTTCGCCTGGAATTATGACAAAGCGGAAGGTGACATCCGTAGTATAGAAAGGATCAAGGTTTGAGACGTCAAAATTGAACACCATGTTTATCCCTACATCAACGGCAGAATGGATGAATACATATTGCAATATTCCCTCCTCAAATACATAAGTTTGGGGAAGTTGTTCCCAGTAGATGACATCATCAGCTGGATCTTCGGGATCTTCTCCTTCAAATACACCCGCAAAACTGTAAACCAAAATAATATCTGATGCTTCAACCTCAATGTTATTTGCTTCAAAGCTTAAGCCATCAAAATATTCGTTGTCGGCTGTGAAGTTAAATCCAGTAAACTGATAAATTTCGGCTACCGAACCTGTTCCTGTGCCATCTTCTCCTGGTTCACCTTGTGGCCCTGGCAAGCCTGCTGGTCCTGGAGCTCCCTGCTGACCTGCTGGTCCCTCTGGTCCGGCGGGACCTTCTTCTCCTTCACAGGATACGCCCAATATAAGCGTTGCAGACATTAGTAAGTATAAAAGTCTCTTCATAAACTTAGAATTTAGGTTTGGTAAATTGTTGAGGATAATTGATATTTATTCAATATAAAAATTTTCGCTCATTTATTGTAATTTCTGAAAAATAAATATTGAAATTTAAATATTTGAGGAATGGGGGGGACTATTATTGGTATTACAGTTGATCATACCGTCTGCTTTTTATCAATTTTTGCGTAGCTAAATGATGTTTTTGCCTTTTGCAAGTGATGAATTAATAAATTTTACCCTTTTATAAATCCAATATGAGTTTTTTAAGCGCTGAATGGCGAAAATTGGCTTTGGCAAATTATGAGATAGATTCTGCTCTATTGAAAAAATATTTGCCTTATAAGACTGAAATTGATTTCTGCGATGACAGCTGTTATGTGAGCCTGGTAGGATTTATGTTCCTAAACACCAAGTTACTAGGAGTTTCTATACCCTATCATAGAAATTTTGAAGAGGTAAATCTAAGATTTTATGTGCGGTATAAAGGTGGTAAGGAATGGAAGCGGGGGGTAGTATTTATTAAGGAGATAGTGCCAAAGGCGGCAATTACGCGGATAGCCAATACCGTTTATGGCGAAAATTACCAAACCATGAAGATGTCTCATCGTTGGGAGGAGAATATAGGCGAAAGAATAGTGGCTTATACCTGGCAATTGGGTAGTATTAGAAACTCCTTCCTTGTAAAAGCTGATCTTCGGGCTTCTGTGATACCTTTAAATTCAGAAATCGAATTTATTACCGAACATTACTGGGGTTATACAAAAGTAAGCCCCAACCAGACCTTCGAATATGAGGTAACACATCCAAAATGGGAACATTATCCTGTACGTGGCTATGAAATAATGGTGGATTTTGGTGGGGTTTATGGAGAAGCATTTTCTGATTTATCGG
>CAMPJM010000035.1 GCA_946886805.1 uncultured Flammeovirgaceae bacterium
CGGACGCTCGCGCCAGGGGCAACCAGAAGAGTTCGTTCTTTATTCCTCCTCAAGTATTATATAATCCGAATCAATAGAAAACGCACCAAAATATCCTAAGGCACCATTGCTTATGTTTGTAATAGGATTTGATGGAGCCATGCCTCCACCATTGATCACCTCAACAAGTGTAGTGTAATAGTCATAGGTAGCTTCATCCAGGTGGTGCAACTCAACATAAATTGAATCACCTGCTGACAATGCGGAATAAAACTCCCAATCTAACTGATTCCCCTCAACAAATTTATCATCAAGCAAATTAAAGTTATTGTCCTCCACATCCTCGCCGTCTACGTCATTAAGATAAGGAGCACCATTTACGAACAAGTTCAATCGGAAATAATTCCTTTCTCCGGCCATATCTGTGAAGTAGGGAGTAACATAATACCCCTCATCATATAAAAGAGACTCCTCCTCAAATTTATAGGCTAATGAATCTATTTCTATTTCATTTGCAGGAATAGTACTCGAGGCGGTATAAGTTTTCCCTTCAAAATCTACCGTTAAATTATAGGTTCTTCCTAAAATGCCCTGCAAGGTATTTGTTTGATACACCCCTTTCTCAACTTCTGTCAAAACATCCACATTGCCCTCATCATCAGTAATTTTTATATTCGCTCCCGTTCCTGCAGGAAAGGAATTTTTGTCATAAAAATCAGCGGTTTTTTTGATGGTAACAGTATACGGCCCTGGCTGGTCTGTAATAATGCCTTCAATAACCACTTTTGGTTCTGTTGTCGCCAAATCCAATTCAATCACCTCTTCGCAGGAGGTAATACCAACCAAAATCAGTAAATAGACAAAGCTTATTTTTATATTTTTCATTTTACTTAAATTTAAAATTATAGGTAATAGAAGGCAAGATGCTGAAAAGGGAAACTTTTACGGCTTCAGTCATTGAAGGATCGCCAGCAACTTCTCTGAAGGAGATGCTATAAGCATTCTTTCTCGCATAGGCATTGTAGACTGAAAAGTTAATGCTTGACTCAAAGTTGGGTCTTTTCTTCAATATTTTTGTCGCACCCAAGTCTAGCCTATGATAATCAGGCATTCTTGAGCCATTTCTGTTGCTGTAGAGATTGATGATTTCACCGTCCACTTCGTACTTCCCTACCGGATAGGTCACCGCATTTCCGGTGTTGTATACAAAAGAGGCTGACAAAGACCACTTGTCATTCAATTCGTAAATCCCTACCACGGCAATATCGTGCGTCCGGTCATGGCTGGCCGGATATATTTCTCCCTGATCTATCCCATCAAACTTCCGCTCGGTCTTTGACCAGGTATAGCTTATCCATCCGGTCAGATCCCCGGTGTTCTTTTTGAGGTAAAACTCAGCCCCGTATGACCAGCCCTTTCCAAACAGCAACTGAGACTCAACATTTTCATTAAAGATAATTTCTGCACCCGTTTTGTAGTCTATCTGATTCTGCATGTCCTTGTAATACACCTCCACGGAACCTTCTATAGCATTGTCATTGAAATTTCTGAAATACCCGAGCGCATATTGATCGGCATACTGTGGCTTCACATTATTGCTGCTGGGAATCCACAAGTCTATTGGTGTGCCTGACGTGGAATTGGATAATAGATGAAGGTATTGTCTGTTCCTGCCAAAGGAGGTTTTTAAGGAACTGGTTTCGTCCAAAAGGTAGGTCACTCCCAGCCTGGGTTCTATTCCTCCATAGGTTTTTACAATTTCGCCACTACCGTAGGTTTCGGCTGTTGCAATATCTCCATCTTCATCATACGTGTATATCTCCCCAGGTCCCATTTGTGAAAAAACTGAGTAGCGCAAGCCATAATTAAGCTTCAACTTCTCCGAAACCTCCATATCATCAGAGATATAAGCGGCTCCTTCCCACGCATATTTTTTTTGCAATTCCATATCGTTTACATTCGATGCGGCACCTGTAGAGATTTCACCCGGAACGAAGGAATGGTGGATTATATTAAACCCGAACTTGAGGGTATTTCTGGGATTTATATAGTATTCAAAATCTTCTTTCAAACTAAAATCCTGTATCGCCGAGGTGATGGTAAAACCTTCGCTATCTTCTTCGCCCCCTCCTATTTCTACTTTATAGTTATAGTCGCTAAATAACAAGGTAGAATTAAGAAACAACCTGTCATTAAAAAGATGGTTCCAACGCAAAGTAGCAGTAGTATTTCCCCAGTCAAAACCAAAAAGGTCGCTGAAGCCAAACTTATCCCTTCCAAAGTATCCCGACAGAAATACCTGATCCTTGTCACCTATCTTATAGTTTGCTTTTGCATTTAAGTCATAGAAATACAAAATCGACTCCTGTAGGTCTTCATTTGATGACAGCTTCAAAAAAACATCGGCATAGGTTCTTCTACCTGAAACTATAAACGAACCTTTGTCCTTCACAAATGGCGCTTCCACTGTTAATCTTGAAGCTATCAAGCCTATTCCGCCGGATGCATTAAATTCTTTATAATTCCCATCATTCATTTTGATGTCCAGGACTGAGGAAGCCCTCCCTCCAAATTCAGCTGGTATGTGACCCTTGTAAATCGTAAGGTCTTTAATAGCGTCTGCATTAAATACTGAGAAGAAGCCGAGCAAATGAGAAGCATTATAAACCGGTGCTTCGTCAAGCAAAATCAGGTTTTGATCTGCGCCTCCACCTCTCACATAAAAGCCTCCTCCTCCTTCCGAAGATTTGATCCCTGGTAGCAACTGCAAGGTTTTGATCACATCTTTCTCTCCAAAGATTACAGGAATCTTTGCAATGTCCTGCATTTCCAATTTGTTTACACTCATTTGTGTTGATCGGACGTTCTGATCCGGCCGCTCACTTTGTACCACCACCTCCTCCAATCTGGTTGACTGAGGTTCCAGCTCAAGATCGATTTTCAGACTTCGATCGAGTGTTATTGCTTGAGTATAGGTTTCATAGCCTACGTAGCTGATCGTTAGATTGTAGTTTCCTTCAGGAATAGTGATGGAATAAAACCCATAGACGTTTGTCGCACTTCCGGTTCCCAGTTCATCTACCTGAACTGTGGCTCCGATTAATGCTTCACCGTTGGTCGCATCGGTAAGGTTTCCACTAATGGTATATTTTTCCTGAGCTTGAAGGTTGAAAAAAAGGCATAAAAACGAAAAGAATAAGCTAAAAGTAGCCTTTGAAGGCTTGATTGAACAAAAAAGCATGTTATTGATGTAATTAAAAGATGTATTTTGTTTTTTGCAAAGATCTTTAAATAAATATTTGAAAAACAATTTATTTATTTGCAAAGCTGACATTTGATAATATTATTATAAACGAAAATTACAATAGAAGTAAATTTGTCATGTAAGTGGTTTATTGGTGGGATGAATCTTTGTTTCGATTTTTATTGTTTCCTGTAAGGTTCTGTGAACCGGACACCTGTTTGCAATTTCAAGCATTCTTTCTTTCTGCTTTTCATCGAGATCGCCTTCAAGTTGGATTATCCTTTCAAACCTGCTGATTTTAGCAGATGAATCTTTGCTATTTTTGATATCTTTTAAATGAATTTTATCATGATTAAGAAAAACAGTGACCTCTTTTAAAGGCCAATTTTTCCGATCTGCATACATCCTTAAGGTCATGGCAGTACAAGAGCCAAGGGAAGCCATAAGTAAGTCATACGGGTTGGGACCTAAATTATCCCCGCCCAAAGCTTCAGGCTCATCTGCAATTAAGTGGTGAGTAGGAGTTTTGACTTCCGTGGTATATCCTTTTCCACTCAACCTCACCCTGACTTCATGCCCTTCGATATCATTTGCCACTTTTATCCTCTCTTCATCAACCAAATATCGGGCGCTCCAGGCAGCAATTATATTCCCAACATATTGACTATCATTTTTGTCACTTACCAAGTGGTCTGAGCCGTCTATTGAAATAAAACTTTTGGGGTGATGAGCTGCTTCATAAAGTTCCCTGGCATTTGAAATATCAACTATTAAATCCTGCGGGGAATGAACAAATAAAAACGATTTCCGCAGGTTTTTCAGTAGTTCTCCGATGCTTTCTTTTTCCAGACTTTCAAGAAACTCTTTCTTTATGGTAAACTCCCTTCCGCCAATATTGACGGTAGCACTTCCCTTCTTTTTTATTTCTGCTATACTTTCTTTAAAAATATGGAGCACATGATTTGGTTCTGCGGGGGAATTTATGGTGACCACAGCTTTTACAGACTCCAGCTTTGCAGAAGCATACAAGACAGCAGTCCCACCTAAGGAATGACCGATTAAAAGCGAAGGGGCTTCATATTCCCGTTCAAGAAATTCGGCAGCACTTAGTAAATCCTCTATGTTAGATGAAAATTGCGTATCTTCAAATTCGCCCTCGCTTTGCCCCAGGCCAGTAAAATCGAAGCTTAAAACCCCAACTCCCAGATTGGCTAGTGTGCGGCTAATGTTATTTACCGCCTGAAAATTCTTGGAACAAGTAAAGCAATGAGCAAAAATGGCGTAAAAAAGCGGCGTTTTATCCAAAGGTATGACCAGGTTTGCCGCTAATTGTATCCCTTCCTTATTTTTAAAAAACAAACGCTGATTTTTCATAGAAGAATAGATTCGGTTCTTAGCTTTAACCGTTTATGACAAAAAAGGATACATGGTTTTGCAGATAAAACAAGCGATTTGAAAAATCATTGTTATAAAGGGCCTAATCTAAACAAGCAGACTGCTTCAGTAAAAAAGCGATTTAAAAAATCGCTCTCCTGGCTACTCCGTGAAATTCGCCCTTTCATGTTGAAAATTCCCGTAACTATGAAGTGCCAAACCTTAATCAACGCAGACTGTTGAACTTTAGCTTTTTAATAGATCTTCGGTGATCATAGAAAACCACAGCTAAAAGACCGAGGTACTCCATAAATAACAGCAAGGTAGATTCTGTATAAGCTGATGTTCTATAAGTAAAATAAGATAGAAAAATTAGGTAAGACCAGGCTGTAAAATAGTTTTTGTTGGTTAAGATTGATACACCAAGACCAACAATTAAATACCATGGATGCACCACGGTGTTCAATAGGTAAAATATCAAATACGAAAACACAATTCCTTCTATCAACTTCTGAACAGAGGGATCTTTAAGCTTCCAAAAGCTGCTTAAAATAACGAAAACTGTCAAAACAGACAGCAACGGCCCCAGAACCCTAACGGGATTGTTGTGAAAAAACAGTATCCCAATATGTCTAAATACATAATACACAGAAGCATTGAACTCAAACACGCCATGGTACAAACGGATGCTTTGCAGGAATTGGCTCATCGACCCATATAATACTATCGGGAAAAAGAACAATACCACTACCAGTCCGGCTATTGAAGCAAACCGAAGGATCCAAGGCTTTCTCAAATAGGAATAAAATGCCGGAAACAGAATAACAGGCGTGATTTTAACAGCTATTGAAAGCCCAAAAAAGGCTCCTGATAAGAGATCTTTATTTTTGGCAAGACAGTACAACGTTATGAGCAGAAATAACAGCATCATTCCTTCAAAATGTAGATTACCTGTTATTTCTATCAACACTAAAGGATTTAAGGCATAAAGAAATATTTTGCTCGGTGACAATCTCAACTTCTGCAATAGTAAAAAAAGGAAAACGATCGTGAGCATTTCCAAAGCAACTAAAACCGCCCGGATAATGATAATATTCCAGAATACTGAATCACCACCAATGGTAGCTGCAGCAGCAAAAACTGCCTGGTTTGTAATGGGGTAGATACTATAATAGTCGGGAGAATTTAACCTTTCGAATAAGCTGTTAAAAAACGGCAATTCTTCCTGCGGCAAATTATCCAAAATCTCGGTGGGAGTATATTTATATGGGTCAATTTGATTTGTAACCAAATGTCCGTCCCATATAAATCTATTATAATCATCGGATAGCTGGGGAACGGCTCCGATCAAAACGACACGACTTAGCAATGAAATAAAAAGGACATTCTTCAGGTTTATCCATTTCTCATCAAATAACTTATAAATTGCTAAATGAGCTGCAAATAAAAATGTATAAAGACAAAAGGTTAAATAAAACGAAGTTCGGGGAACATGGTAACCTAAAAAATACAGCGCAATATTGAACAGAAAGAGGAGTATTATCGCAATCTGTTTCTTCTTTTTCATGCTAATTTTCTCTTTAACAACAGGCTATAGATACTTAAAAACTGCTCCAATAATTTTATAACCAGCCATTAAAGTCCCTTTTACTGTACCACTTATTTTGGAAACACCTATCCTTTTTTTATAATTAACGGGCAATTCTGCAATTTTTAATCTCTTCTTCACCGCTTTAATCTGCATCTCTATGGTCCATCCAAAGGTTTTATCCTCCATCTCCAAAGCTAATAGTTTTTCCCATCGAATAGCGCGAAAAGGCCCTAGGTCGGTGTAAGCATGAGCATAAAACACTTTAATCAACCGTGTTGCGAGCCAATTTCCAAAAATCTGTGGAAAAGTCATAGAACCCGTCTCCCTGTTTCCTAAAGCCCTTGACCCAATGACCAAATCAGCCTTACCGGCTAATATCGGCTTTATAAGTGCCGTTAATTCCTGAGGATAATCACTGTAATCAGCATCTAGAAACACTACGATTTCAGGTGGCAGTGCATTTTGTTTTACTAATTCCATTCCCTTAAGGCAAGCTCGACCATAGCCCGGAACAGGCTCGTCAACAACCAAAGCACCGGATTTAAGCGCAATCTGATAGGTCTTGTCCGAGGAATTATTATTAACCACTATAATGTTTCGGACAAATGTGGGAATCTCCTTTATGACAAGGTCTATTGAATTCTCTTCATTATAAGCCGGAATAATAACGTCTACAATGGCACCAGGAGTATCAAAAGGTTCGAGCATGAAGGGTAGTACGAATTTATTTAGAAAAGGAATAAGATTTAAAAGAGGTATAGGCGACCAAACTGTAGCCGATCGCCAAGGCTATATGTAAGGATAACATTATTGAGACTTCATAAAAAAAACTAATGATGACGATAGTTATAAATAATAATGCCATAGCACCTTCTACATAAGTAACTGCCGGAATTTTACTATTCAAATACAAATTTCCTTTCAACCTCTTTTTGCCTTCCTTAAGATCGAATTTAGGTGTTCTTATAAAAGGCGTTTTTTTGCCTGATAAACCTTCCCAAACAGCAATGGAGTTATGCAGGGACAGACCCATAGAAACGGAAAGAAATAATGGTAAATGAACTAAAGCAGTTCCAATATTTCTTAACCTTCCTTTTTTTCCAAAAGCATTTGCCACCAAATAGACGATACTAATAATTACAAAACTAAACAAAAAGATGCCTGCCCATTGCAATATTCCTTCAGGCAATAAGCCTGAAAAGCTGCCTAACCAAATTGCTATGCTGGAAATGCTTATCATAAGTACTAAAATAAAAACGGTACTATTTAATAAATGGGCAAAGGCATGAATTTTAGTTTTTAAGGGCAAGTTTGAAAGCAAAATACCTTTCAGATGCTTTCTTGCACATTCAGCACCACCTTTGGTCCACCTGTATTGTTGAGATTTGAGGGCACTCATCACAGGCGGGAGTTCGGCGGGAGCTTCCACAAATGGTAAATACAAAAACTTCCATCCTACTTTTTGTGCTCTATAGCTAAGGTCCAGGTCTTCGGTTAGGGTGTCATCATTCCAGTTACCGGCCTGTAAAATTGCTTTCTTCCGCCATACGCCGGCTGTTCCATTAAAATTCATAAAGGCATTTTGCGCATTCCTCCCCACTTGCTCAACAAAGAAATGAGCATCAAGAGCAAAAGCCTGTAATCTTGTGAGGATTGAAAAATTTTTATTAATGTGGGTCCACCTGGTCTGCACCATACCGATTTTCTCATCATCAAAGGATGGAATAGTAGCTTTTAAGAAATCAGGAGATGGCAAAAAATCGGCATCAAAAATAGCAATAAACTCACCACTTGCCACCGCTAAACCTTCTTTTAAAGCTCCGGCTTTAAATGCTGTTCTATTTGTTCTTTGAATATGCTGGAAATTTACCTCTGGATATTTAGTGATTGCCTGTTGAATAATTGAGGAGGTAATATCGGTACTGTCGTCCAGGAGCTGGAATTCCAGCTTATCTTTAGGATAATCCAATAATGCCATACAATTAATTAACCTCTCTGCCACATATTTTTCATTGTATACAGGTAATTGCACGGTCACTTTGGGCCAATCCTTCTTTTCAACCATTGAAGATGCATTTTTACGATTGGACGCCATTAAAAAGTAAAACAACAAATTCGCCTGCACCAAACTATATAAAAGGATCAAACTCATGGCCGTGAAATAAATGGCTATGAAAAAGTATAAAAAAAAGATCATTTTTAGATGGTAGATATTAGACGTTAGATATTAGACGTAGACTTTAAACACCGAACCTTAAACTTTAAACTTTTGAACCTTCAATTCTGAACCTTCGACCTTGAACTTTAAACCTTGAACCTTGAACTCTTTTGCCAAAACCCAATACCTAAAACCCAATACCTAACTCCTAACCTCAACAGAATCATTCCCAATCATCAGAGGATTTTCATTTATTCTGCCCTTCTCTGAAGCATTCTCAAGTTTCAGCACGCCCCTTGGGCAAACAGCAGAGCAAACACCACAACCTACACACGAAGCTCTTACCACATTCTGTCCTCGTTGAGCGTACCAACGGACATCAATTCCCATTTCACAATAGGTAGAACAATTTCCACAGGAGATGCACTGGCCACCGTTGGTCGTGATTCTAAACCTGGATTTAAATCTCTGTACAATCCCAATATAAGCTGCTAATGGACATCCATATCTACACCACACCCTGTTGCCCATCAAGGGATAAAATCCAGTTCCAATAACGCCAGCAAAAGCAGATCCTATAGCAAACCCGTATATGGAATGAAATACATTGGTAGCATTATTCAGCAAACCAAATTCCATAAAATAATTGACTATAGTAACGCCCGTCATAACCACGGCCAGCACTAAAACACTGTGCACCATAATCCTTTCGACGTTCCAGGCTTTCAACGATTTGTCAGAAAGTTGCCTATATGGATCGCCAGCCGTTTCAGCAAGGCCGCCGCAGCCACACACCCATGAGCAATACCACCGTTTGCCGTAAATATACGTCAATAGCGGCACTCCGATGATGATCAGGATGATCCCCCAAATCAGCATAAAAAAACCAAGCGACCCGTTTGTGAGCATGCCTTCAATTCTATAGTCAAAAAAGAAGGTATAATCCAAGGGCCAGATATTTTTAAAGTCGTGCCAA
Organism: uncultured Flammeovirgaceae bacterium; assembly: GCA_946886805.1. The sequence continues at coordinate 9,323 of CAMPJM010000035.1, forward strand.
GGTTTGTTCAACAGCACCAGGATTTCAGGAATTAAAAATGCGAATGATAGCTGAAAAAACATCACGGAAGCTGTCCTTAAAGTTTGGTATTTATTCCCCTTGTATTTTCTGAACATCCGGATGCCCATTACAAGAATCGCCAGCGTATAGATGATACCGTATAAAAACCATTGCCCGGCAGGATTGCCCGACAATGCCAGGCTGATTGGATCTACAATTAATGTGAGATTGGTCAGATATTCCGGAAACCAATACAAAATTATGAATAAAAGGATTAGATACGATCCTGTGACTATTCCTACCACACCCTTCGATTTCATAGAGGAATGGAAGACACCATTATTTTTAATTCCGGCAGGTTCCTTGCGATGCATTGGAAATATGTACAACAAGCTGCCGAAAACGGCAATCCCTATTGTAGACAGTAAAAGAAGACCTTTATTTTCGGGAATCCAGCCTATGCTCGAGGCTTTGGTGATAGAGAAACTATAGTCATCCCAAATAATCTCATCGTCCCTCCCTTCGGCTTTTAGCTTATCATTATAATCATCAAGAAATTGCTTAAGATCACCTATAAAAGCAAAATTTGACGTATACTCCTTCCCCTCCATGGGGGCTAGCTGCGTAGAAATCACTTCCAAATGCTCCTGCTTCACAGCCCCTTTCAGGGCAGCCTTTGTCAACTGATAAGTTCCTAAAAAAGGAATGATAGTGAATACAACCAAGCCTATGAGCAGAAGAAAAAGTCCGGTTTTTTGGAGTAAATTTATATTGGCGTTCATATAAAATTTCGTCTATTATTTTACTGACAGCTTGTTATTTGTAAACATCGCTTTGAACCAAGGCGTTTTTTCAACATGTATATTTTCATTAAACTGAGCATTAAAAGCAGCGATTATTGGCTGATGAAACGTATCATAAAACTCAGAATCAAAATTTGCCTTGGGTAATTTCATCATCACTTCCTGAATGGTCCATTTATCTTTTAAGGCTTTGTCAAAGAAATGGTGCCTTAAACGCATACCCAAAGAATTAACACCAATAAGTTGGTTCGAATTCTTTTTAAACAACATTCTAAGGCAAATTTTTCCGTCGGGGTGCTCCCAATAAAATGAAGCTGAATCTTCTCCCCATTTATTGGGCACGAAGCCATAAGTTTGATATTCGATATCGAAAAATTTCGCAGAATTAAACCATGGTCCGGGATTATAAGCAACGGGCCTTTTCGTTAAGGTATGGGCAAGCGTTTCACCATGCATGCGGCCAGTGTACCAAACCTGTTCAATTAGTTTTCTTTCGGCGGCAGGAGCTTTTCTGAATTGAGCACAATCTCCTATAGCATAAACATCTTTAATAGAAGTAGCAAAGTATTGGTCCACTAAAACTCCTAATTCTGTTCCCAAAGGGGAATTCTTAAGAAAAGCAATATTAGGATTTACGCCAGCCGTTAGACCTACAAACTGGCAGCTTATCGTTTCCCCATCAATAGTCTTTATAGCACTGACTCTCCCATTTCCATCATCTTCAATTTCCTTTAACTCCTGCCCTAACCGTAAATCGATGTGGTGTTCTTGGATGTGCCTGTTGATCATTTCCGATTCTTCTTTTGGAAGAATGTTATCCCAAAAGCTTGATTCCCGGACCAGAAAAGTGACTTCAATGTTTCTGCTTCTCAGCATCTCGGCCATTTCTATTCCTATCAGCCCACCTCCTACTACCACTCCCCTTTTTATGTTCAAAGTTTCCTTTTCCATTGATTCCAGATCCTGAAGCGAATACAAACCCTGCACGCCCTTTAACTCCTGGCCCGGCCAATCGAATTTATTTGGCTTAGAGCCTGTGGCGATGACAAGAATGTCATATTCTACCGCTTCTGACGTTTGCAATTGCAGCTTCTTAGATTGAAAATCGATGTTTGTTACCCAATCTTGAATAAGATCGATCCGGTTTTTTGCCCAAAACCTGTCTTCATAAGGCTTGGTATGCTCGTACTTCATGTGCCCCATATAAATGTACATGAGGGCGGTTCGTGAAAAAAAGTGCTTTGATTCTCCTGAAATGATAAGAATATTGGCAGAAGGGTCATTTTTTCTAATATGCCTGGCGCAGGTTACTCCGGCTATTCCGTTGCCAACAATGACTATCTTTCTACCCTTATCGCTCATTTATATTATTTGATTTTGATCCGGATTTGAAGCTTAATTAAGCTGCGATGTTCACAAATACTTTGGTATTTCATCTAAAACTATCGAGATAAGAAGGAGCACCTTTCAGGTCCTCCAGGTCGTCAATATCAGAAAGCACTTTTAATGTTGCATACTGTAAAGCACTAGATTCGATTTTATCGATAGTTGTGTTGTATACGCTATTTGTGCTCCATTGGATATCTGCAAAAATCTCAGGATGACAATTTTTCATTCCAATGAGGTAATACCCTCCATCTTTTGCCGGTCCAATCACCAATTCATTGCCTTCCAAGTCAGAAAAAGCTTGATTCAGATGTTCAACACTCAATTCAGCACAATCAGAACCTATAATTATTTTCTTATTATAACCTTCTTTAGCAGCCCAATCAAAAGCTGCAGCCATCCTATCTCCTAACGTTTTTCCGTTCTGAATAAGAAACTGATGTTTTGCAGGGATCTGATTTGAAGTAGGTGCCTCTTCGCTATAAAAAAAGTATACTTTTACCCGTGCAGTCAATTTTTCGACCTCCTTTATAGTATGATTCACCAACTTTTTATAAACTTCTAATGCCTTCTTCTCTCCAATGCTTTTTCCAAGCCTCGTCTTCACCTTTCCTTCAATAAAAGGTTTTAAAAAAATCATAAGGATATCCTGATTCTTCATAATATCTATCTCTTTTACGCAAACATAGCCTCAACTTCCATTATCAGGAACCATTTTTAAATAACCACACCGGAATTGCTCATTAATCGATTGTATCTATTTAAACCCTTGTGTGAAATGAGTTTTATACTTAAAAATCGTGGAAAATTAGGATTGTATATAACCTCACCCCCGAAATTCTTCGAGGCAAGCTCTTGCCCTCTCCTGAAGAGAGAGGGTTTAAATCGTCTAATTTTCAACGATTTTATCATTTTGTTCACACAACAGCTTATTTAGTTACAGAAGGACAAACTACCCTCTTATTTATTGTAGAGTGAGATTTTAATGTTTACCACTAACTCCATTTTATCTGGAAACGATTTTCTTTCTTGTAAAAAACAAACAATCAGGAGGCGGAAGCCTTCTTGAAAGCTTTTTCCATACCCTTGCTATTTAAAGTAAACTCAGGATTTTCTTTTGATACTTCCATCGTACCTCCTTTTAGGGAAGATTGCCTCACAATTAGCTCAGGCATTAAAACGGTTTTACGGGGGGTGCTAATAGATCTTGATTTTATTTGGTCAAAAAATATTTTCGCCGCTATTTTTCCCATAGAAAAGCTAAGCTGATCTACAGTGGTAATAGATGGGTCAGTATAAGGCGTAAAAGGTTCATTACTAAAACCTGCCAAAGCTATTTGCTCCGGAATTTTGATCTTGTTCTCCTTCAGCAATTGCATGGCACCCATAGCACCATAATCAGAAGCAGAAAATACCGCATCAGGTCTTTCCGGAAGGTCCAGAAGCTTTTGCATACTTGCCCTTCCATCTTCTAGCTGAAGGTTGCTTTCAATTACTATATCTTTGTCAAATGCCAGGTTATAATCCGACAGGGCATCCATATAACCCCGAAGCCTGTTTTTATAAATGCTGATTTTCTTGGGCTTGGTAAGATAGGCGATTCTTTTACACCCTTGTTTTATAAGATGTTCAACAACCATATAAGCCCCCTGGTAGTCGTCAATCATCACTTGATTTACATTCAAATCATCACTTATATTGTCAAACAAAACGAGTGGGATTCCCCGCTGTGTAACCTTTTTAAAGTGACTCAAATCTTCAGAATTTTTACCAATTGAGGCTAAAATACCGTCTACCCTGGCACTTAACAATGCTTCAATTGTTTTTACCTCCTTTTCATAGCTATCCGAAGATTGGCATATAATTACCTTGAAATTTAGATCGTTTGCAATCTGTTCTATTCCTTTAATAATGGATGCAAAAAAGTTTCTATCAACGGTAGGAACAATTACGCCTATTATTTCGCTCTTCCCATTCCGCAATGCGGCTGCTATGTTGTTTGGTTGGTAATTAAGTTCCAGTGCAGCTTTTTGAACAATTTTCTTTGTTGCATCACTTATCCTCGGACTGTTGTTTAAAGCCCGGGATACAGTTGAAGCTGTAACATTTAGTTTTTTTGCTATATCATGTATGGTGGTTTTTCCCATTTTTGACATCTCTTTGTGGTAATTGCCTTTTTTTAAACATCCAGTATCCTAAAAACTGATTAAAAATAAGACGCTTATTGTTAATATTAATAACCAGGATTCAAGTTTATATGATGTAAAGATTAAGCAGCTATAGGTATATTATAATTTAAATTTATAAACCCTTAAATATACTTATTTAAAGTGGCTATTTTTAGCATCTCTGCATTAATTATCAGAATTCAAATAATATATAACCTCTTTTGTTGAAAAAATCTAAAATACTTTTGAATGAACGGTAGTAATAAAAGGTACTCTAAAATATTATGCTCACAACCAACGGGAATATAACGACGTTAAAATATCCCGTCATTCCCCCCAAGGGATGCCTTCGGCGCGTAATTTACGAAGAGAAACGGAGTCAATATCCAAGACTAGCGAACCGAAATCCCTCATTTGAAGCAAAAATGGTCTTTCAAACTTCTGTATTTCATAGATAGGGGTTCCCCCATAGAAGCGATGCCATTTGCGCTAAGTACCTACCTTCATTCCTACATGAAATTCATTAGTTGAACTTGATTGACTTCTTAAAATATAGTTTATTCTACTGAATCCTTTTAGGCTAATTTGTCGTTCTTCAAGAAGCCATTCCTGAAGGCTAAAATAAAAAAATAACGTATGAATATCCCAAACTTGTTTAGCTAATGACGCTCCTCTTTCCTAATTTTGCATTTTTTAAATTCTCCTTTGTTGCAGTCTGTTTCAGGTAGCTCTTTTTGCTATTAATGATAGGAACAGGCACTAAAATTAATTTACTGGCTTAACAAGCAGCATTAAATTCCTTCTTTTTAAATTTATGTTTGAGAAACTTTTATATACTTTTTTAATTAGTATTTCACCTTTTGGAGAAGCACGTGCAGGTATTCCGTATGCTGTCTTAAACGATATACATATAATCTGGGCTTTTATTATTGGTCTCATTGGCAATTTATTGATTTTTCCTCTTTTAATGTGGCTTATAGACACTTTTAGCCTAAAACTCTGGCCGAATAGAACCTATAGGAAGGGCGTTGTCAAACTATCCAGAAGAGCAAAAAAGAGTGTGGGGAAAAACTTCCAAAAATATGGCTTTTGGGGACTAATGGTCTTTGTTATGATCCCACTTCCGGGTACGGGCGCCTACATAGGAACCATAGCGGCTTACGTGTTGAAGATCGAACGGAAACG
>CAMPJM010000036.1 GCA_946886805.1 uncultured Flammeovirgaceae bacterium
GTATCAGAATATATAGTTTATTGTTTTTCATCTGTATATAATTTTTATTTTATTTAGAAAAGAATATTTCTTGATTTAGAGAAAATTAAATCGCCAGAAATCACCTTTTCTGCTTTAAATTTAGAATGTTATATTAATGCCACCTGTGATAACACGGGGCACGGGGTATGTACCATTATCTACTCCATAGTTCAATGCATTGCCAAAATTGGCATACACTTCTGGGTCAAGACCGCTATAGTTGCTGAAGGTTTTTAGGTTTTCTGCTGAAACATAAATACGCAAACGAGATACCTTAAGACGCTCCATCACGCCTTCGGGAAGGGTATATCCCAACTGAACATTCTTTATGCGCAGGTACGAGCCATCTTCAACATATCTATCAGAAAATCTACGATTATTATTGTCATCATTATTGCTGATGCGCGGCATATCACCGAATGGATATCGGTCCAGCATTTTACGGCTTACATTTTGTTCGTTTACTACCGTGCTATACAAAGTAAGTATTTGTCCGTTGACCAACTCATTTCCATAAGTTCCTTGAAGGAAAACATTAAGGTCAAAGCCTTTGTAGGCAATATTAGCATTAAAGCCAGCCGTGAAGTCAGCCCATCCACTTCCTAAGATATAATTGTCTTTGTCATCTATTTTTCCCTCCCCGTTTTTATCAACAAACTTCACATCTCCAGCAACAGCATTCGGTTGTATTTTAACTCCTTCAAACACATAAGCGTCTACTTCTTCTTGGCTTTGGAAAATTCCTTCTGTTTTCAAGCCCCAAAAGGTTGCCAATTCTTGTCCTTCTTTAGTTATTGTGGTATATCCTAAACGATAAATATCGCCACCAGGAATTGCATCCAACTTATCCAATCCTTTTACTTGGTTTTCGATATGAGAGATGTTAAAATTAAAGTCATAGCTAAAGCCTCCAGGTGCGGTGCGATTATAATTTAGGGCCAGTTCAATCCCTTTGTTTTGCATAGTGCCTACGTTAACGTTCGGTCTGCCTAGGCCAGCATACATTGGTACCGGATTTGGAATTACCATATCGCGCGTATCGCGTATAAAATAGTCTATCGTACCGGTAAGGTTATTTTTGAAGAGGCCGAAATCAAGCCCAATGTTAAGTTGTTGAGAGATTTCCCATTGGATTTCTGTATTGGCAAACTGGCGTTGCGTTGCGCCACCAACTATTTGATCTCCAAATACATAGTTGTACCCTTTTTCCACCACTGCTACATAATCGTTGTTTCCGGCCCCGGCGTCATTTCCTACCTGGCCCCATCCTGCACGAAGTTTTAATTGCGTAACAACTGGGATGCCACTAAAGAAATTCTCATTATGAATATTCCATCCCGCAGAGAAAGAAGGGAAAAATCCCCAGCGTTGTTCTTTTTTAAATTTAGAGGAACCGTCTACACGACCTGTGGCTGTCAGTAAATACCTGCTATCATAAGAATAGTTGACCCGAGCAAAACCTGACATTAACGAACTATGGCTTCCCCCACCATTTAACCTAAAGTCTTCAATGTTAATTGATTCGTTCATGTACCATAGATTCGGATCTGCTGGCACCTCGTACCTTGTTCCGTTCAAATCGGCTCCTTCATAAGCTTGGGCTTCCACGCCGAGCGTAGCATTGATGCTGCTTTTGTTTATATCCTTTAAATAGGAAAAGTAGTTCGTAAAAGTCCACCTTTGATTTTCGTTACGTCCTTCATTTAAATCACTTTGCAACCGTTGGTTTTGAACATCATTAGTGGTGTATTTTGGATAGTAGCTCTTGTAGTGACCAAAATTTTTACTTATTCCATATTGGGACCTAAAAGAAAGTCCTGGAATCACAATGTCTTTAACATCTAAATAAAAGTTACCTATCATACGGTTACCATCGCTCCAGTTATTTCGGCTTTCATGCAAGGCCTGCGCTGGATTTTGGCCGGCAGCAAATATTTTTGCGCCCCAATTATCCAATTGACTGTCCCATGCAGATGCTATTGGATTTACATAAATATCTGGCATACCCGTAGTCCCTGTCCTTTTGAAATGCGTATAGGCCAAGTTAGCCCCTATATTGACGTTTTTTCTTATTTCCAGATCATTGTTAAACCTAAAAATATACTTATCCATTTTCGAGTAATCCACGATACCTTCTTCACTTGCAAAAGTTCCCGCAATGTCATACACATGTTTTTCAGTACCACCAGAAACGGATAGATAATAGCTTTGTATTACTCCTGTTTGGAAAAGTTGATCTTGCCAATCTGTTCCTTTATAGTTGTTATCTTTCACATAATTAGCTATGGCACCCAATTGTGCTCCTGGGGTTTGCCCGGAATTGGTGTTTGACTCCAGATATAAAGTAGCCCATTCAGTGGCATTCAGTAAATCTAGCTCCTTTTGCAACTGCGTTATTCCCGCAAAAGAGTTAAATGTTATAACCGCATCTTGGTTTTTCCGCCCTGAACGGGTCGTTACCAAAATAACACCATTAGCCCCCCTTGCACCATAAATAGCTGTAGCAGAAGCGTCTTTCAGAACTTCTATATTTTCTATGTCATTAGGCGAAACTGAACTGATATCCCCGACCGGGAATCCATCAAGGATATACAAAGGATCGGAACCGTTCAATGAACCGATGCCCCTAATCCTGACCTTAGTTCCGGCACCGGGCGCACCAGAATTAGAAGTGATATTTACGCCCGAAACACGGCCTTGCATCGCTTGCAAAGGGTCAATCGTTGAGAGCTGTTTCATCTTATCAACATCTACCTGAGCAACGGCCCCTGTCAAATCACTCTTTTTTATAGAGCCATATCCTATTACAACAACTTCCCCAAGTGCCTCTATGTCTTCTGCCAGGGAAATGTCAAAGGTGTTGCCAGGAATGTTCGCAACAGCAACTTCTTCTGAGGTAAAGCCAACAAAAGAAAACACTAAAACATCGCTATCACCTGCATTTATACTGTACTTACCGTCTATATCTGTCACAGTTCCAGATGTAGTCCCTTTAATCAAAACGTTCACTCCTGGTAAGGAAGTGCCGTCGAGCATAGAAGTAACCGTACCTTGGATGGTCCTGCCCTGCGCATTTACAAGCAATGGACTTGCCAGGAATAATGCGCAAAGCAAAATGATAAAAGGTGAAGTTGCCTTCCCATGCCCTACTTTTTTCAGTAGATAATTTTTCATACGCTTAAATAAATGGTTAAAAGAAAATATTAAATAATAAAACAATTGAGCCTGCAATCAGAAGCCCGAAAAGAATCTCTACCAAAAACAGGATTGCTACTTTTCTTTCATTTGTAGTTGTAGAAATTCCCCTTACGGTATTAATGATATAATTTATAAAATTCGACATCTATTACATTGCATTCGATTGCAATATGGAATGCAAATCAGAATTTCACCCATGCTTAACTGACCATTTTACCATGGTAAATAATCCGAAATTGATGTTTATCGTCCAAAATTTCACTTCTGTTACCTTTTAAAGAGAAAAAAAGAAACCAAAATAACTGGGGAAGAGGTATTGATGACTGGTTGATAGAAGGCATAAAAAGCGTTATGGACACCATCCTTAAAGGCTATGGGGCGGAGAACGGTTCACCTTTTGAGCAAATGTTCGTCAATGAGATCGTCCAATAAAGCACAACTATCTTCCAAGGAAAGATTCAAGTGCTTTGAGTCGTAATTATGATTTGCGTTATAATTGAGACAATGAATATTTGATTTATTTGTTTACAATTTATTATGTGTTATAACCAACGATACGCTCGGCCATATTTGCAAATATAAAATGGTGAAAAGGAAGCATACTGTACCAATACAACCGCCCAGCTATGCCTTTTGGGCGGAAAGTTGCCGTTTGAACCAATTTCATTTTCGCTTGGTCTTCCTTGTGTTCATTTAAACTAAATTCCAGCCAGGCTTCTCCGGGCAGTTTCATTTCGGCGTACAAAAGCAAACGGCTTCTTTCCTTATCGGCCAAAAGTACCCTCCAAAAATCCAGGGAGTCCCCAGCATAAATTTCGATGGGGCTTCTTCTCCCCCTCCGCAATCCCACACCACCAAAAAACTTGTCCAAATGGCCTCTGACGCTCCACATCCATTTCCCATAATACCATCCACGTTCGCCGCCTATGGCCCAGATATTGTTCAATATACGCTCTTTTTCCTGTTTGGGAAATACAATTGTCTTACAGTCTTGCAGTGTCCCTTCTTTCGGTATTTCTATAAAGTCGTCGATTGTGCCCTCCATCCCTGGCAACTGTGCATCGGTCCAAGAGGAAGCCACCATATTCTGTTCGATTTTTTCAAAAGCCAGTTTTACCGCATCCCTATAGGGTATGCGCTTAAGGGGCACAACTTTTTCGATTCCTGCTAATTTCACGACCACCTCGTTCTTCATGCTTTCTACAAGATTTACAGCAATTTGGTAGCTTGTAGAGGTCACAAAGTAAAGCCAAAAGGAAGACAGGCGCGGTGTCATGACGGGCAGGGTGAAAATTTTCCTATGCAGACCCCTTACTTCGGCAAACTGCAAAAGCATCTCCTTGTAGGTCAGAATATCCGGTCCACCAATATCAAAAGTTTGATCGTAAGCTTTTTCATTGCCCAACACCCCCGTCAGGTATTCTATCACGTTTCTGATCGAAATGGGCTGGCACTTGGTATTTAGCCATTTAGGGGTGACCATAATTGGCAGTTTTTCCACGAGGTCTCGGATAATTTCAAATGATGCCCCGCCCGATCCTATGACAATCGCAGCCCTGAGTACTGTCAGAGGTATTTTGGTTTTTTTTAAGATTTTTTCTGTTTCCTGACGGGATTCAAGATGAGTTGACAACTTCTGGTCATTGGAAATGCCTCCTAAATAAATCACCTGCTTCAATTTTACTTTTGTTGCGTAAAGGTTGAAGTTTTCCGTTATGGTTTTTTCCTTTTCAGAAACTTCGTTTTCCACGGAAGTTAATGAATGTATTAAAAAATAAGCAGCATCCATTTTAGTGGGGAGGACCTTCACTTCTTCCGTTTTTAGGAAATCTACTTTATGGATATGGATTTTATCTAGCAATTGCTTTTGGATTGAGAAAGCTGCCTTGTCACGCACGCAAACGTGTACATCATGTCCGTCGCTAACCAAGATCGGTAAAAGTCGCTTTCCGATATACCCGTTTGCACCTGTCAATAAGATTTTCATATATCATAGCATGTTCAGGCTGTGCTTAATATATGAGGCTACAAGCAAGCTAAATTTCTTGTTATTGGTAATCCTTATCCTCTCGTTCATTAGCTGAATACCTGAAACCGATTTTATTTTTTTAAATAGAGATTTATAGTATACATATGCCAGATACACGCCTCCCCTGGCACAGAGTGGCAGTTTTTTAATCCCTTCGAAGGCTTCGTCAAAATCTCTGAGGATATCTGCTTCTATTAATTTCTTATTTTCATGGTTAAAATGGGTAAGATCTATCCCCGGAAAATAAGTCCTGCCCAAGTCAATATAATCTTCATTCAAGTCCCTCAAAAAATTAACCTTTTGAAAAGCAGCTCCTAATTTCCTGGCAGGCTTTTTTAGCTTATCAAATAGCATTTTATCCCCATCTGTAAATACGCTCAAACACATTAACCCGACAGCCTCCGCAGAACCATAAATATAATCCTGATAAGTAGTATGCGTGTGTTTATGCTTGTAGAGGTCCATTTCCATACTTGTCAAAAATGCTTCGATCAGTTCATGACTTATGTTGTATTTTCTCACAACAGCCTGAAAGCTATTTAGAATTGGGTTAAGACTTATTCCTTGTTCAATAGCACAATAAGTTTGTTTCTTAAAATCTTCTAAAAGGAAATGCTTATCATATCCATGAAAGCTGTCCACAATTTCATCTGCAAACCTCACAAACCCATAAATATTATAAATGGGCGTTCTTATTTTTTTATCCAGACAAAAAATCCCGAGCGAAAAACTCGTGCTATAGGTCTGTGTTGTAAGCTTGCTACAGCTACTGGATACATGATCAAATAATGCTTTCATTTAAATTCCTTTTGTGATAGCTTCCATGTTAATCTTAACTATGATAGAGTACATTGGTTATCTCCATAACCAATAACTTTTGTTACAGTGCTATAATCCCACCGAACCTTGCGACAAACTGCCGTTTTTTATATCAATTATTTTTTCTAAACTTTTACATAAATATATTGTTTAATAAACTACCACAAATCTTCTACAATTATAAAAATATTTTTATCATATTTTAGAATTTATTTATGAAAAAAAAGATTCTGCAAATTTTAAATCTGATCACACTACTTATCGCCATAGGTATTAATTACTTTATCAATGCCCGGCAAAATGGTGGTGCTTCAATAAGTGAAATTTCCGACAAATATGAAAATTTATTGACTCCGGCAGACTATGCATTTGGTATTTGGGGACTTGTTTACCTGGCGCTCGTTGCCTTCGCAGTTTACCAGCTAAGGGATCTGTTCATAAAAAATGCAACAAGTAACATTGCCCTTAAAATTGGGTGGTGGTTCGTCATAGCAAATTTGGCCAACGCAAGCTGGGGCATCGCATTTAGAAATGAAGCCGTGGGGCTGTCTTTATTGATTATGATCATACTTTTTTTCTCCCTTATAAAAATTGTATCAAGTCTGAACATGGAAAAATGGGACGCTCCCATTTCAATTATAGCTTTTGTTTGGTGGCCCCTAAGTATCTATTTTGGTTGGATTACAGTGGCTTTGGTTGCAAACACCTCTACCTACCTAACCGCGCTTGGGTGGAGCGGATCACCCTTACACCCGGCAACTTGGGCAATCATAGTGCTTCTTTTCGCAGCTATTGTATTCATAACCATGATTTGGACTAGGAACATGCGCGAGTATGCTTTGGCCGGGGTGTGGGGAATTGTAGCAATAGGGGTGAAAAATTGGGACAGCAATCAATTGGTTGCGTATGTTTCCGTCATTATGGCACTTGCTATTTTTATTAATATAACTGTACATGCCTATAAAAACCGGCATGCATCACCATTAAATTGGATGAAAAAGAATTAGAGAATAGATACCAAGAATCATTTATGACTCTGAATCTGAAAACCGCTAATTTTTGTATGTCCCAAAAACACTATTAAGTTTTTCTGCACGGTAATCAAATATTTTCTCAAGCTTGTTTCGTACAACAATCCGCTCAACCAAATTACCAACTATCCAAAAAGGTAAATCATAATGCACAATATCCTCAATTTCCACACCGTCCTTGATTACATTAAATTTATGTTGATGGTGCCAAAATTTGTAAGGACCTGACCTTTGCTCATCTACAAAGAAATAAGGCTCTCTCACCTGAGTGATTTCTGTGGTCCAATTGAGCGATAAATTTAAAAGTGGTTTAACTTTATACATAACGATCATCCCTGGGTACATTTTCTCATCCGGAAAGTCTGATGTAATATCAAAACCCATATATTCTGGCGTTATTTGCTTTAGATTTCTGGGAGAGGAAAAAAAATCCCAGGCTGTCTGAATAGTTATTGGCAGGCGCTGAATCTTTCGTAGAACAAACATAAAAGAAAACTTTTGTAAAATGTGAAATTGGTTGCGATAACTATTATATGTTTGATGACATAACTGATGGTTTTCAAGTATAGTAAGCTAATTTTTAAGTTATTCTTTTTTAAGAATAACCAGTGTCTCGATCATCTGTTAAAAGAAAAACAGCCCACACAAGATTTAAAAGATATCTCGTTGAAGGCTGTTATCTGAACTTAACTAAAAAATCAATTTATACCACGCTTCAAAACAAGAACACATTACAACTCTACGGGGAGCAAAATTTGATCGATTACATGAATGACGCCGTTTGTTCCCAAAATATCTGTAGAGGATACTGTGGCATCAGCGCTCTCTGAATCTACATCCGTAACCGTTACATTGTCTCCAATATTTACTGTAACTGTTCCACCTTGCAGGGTTTCCGGCATAGCGCCATCAGTCAAATCTGAAGAAAAAACCCTTGCGCCCAAAACATGGTATGTAAGCACTGCTTCTAGTGTAGCATCATCAATTTCGGCAGGGCCTTGCACTCCCAATCTTTGATAAAGGGCATCAAAAGCGGCATCTGTAGGAGCGAAAACTGTAAAAGGGCCCTCCCCCTGAAGTGTTTCCACTAACCCTGCTTCTGTCAATGCTTCCGCCAATTTGGCAAACCCTGCATCTATTGCAATACTAACAATATCCTGAGTAGGAGGAATTAAAGTTTGGTCGATCACATGGATTATCCCGTTGGAAACTTCCATGTCTGTAGCACTAACCATAGTTTTGCCATTAATAAATACGCCATTGTCGTTAACGCTTAAATAAAGGTCTGCAGATTCGTTCAATGTGGAAACAACCTGCCCGTTGCTGAGGTCTGTAGACATAACACCGCCATTGACAACATGATAAAGCAATATTGGAGCTAACTCCTCGGCAGTGTAGTCATCCAGACTGGTGATGCCTGCCGCCTCAAAAGCAGCATTTGTAGGAGCAAATACAGTGAATGGACCGTCAGCAGAAAGCGCATCTACCAGTCCTGCTTTTATCAGTGCAGCTTCCAAAATGCTGAAATTTTCATCATTCACCACTACATCAACAATACTTTGCGGTTCTTCGGTGGGGAGTAATATAACTTCATTGACCGTATGGATAATACCATTGGAACCTTCAATATCAAATGGTTCCACAACAGAAACACTGCCATTGATCATAACACCATTTGATACATCAAATATTAATTCCTCGCCATTCAGTGCTTCCTGAGGACCAGAACTGAGGTCGCCAGACATTAATCTACCGCTGACAACGTGGTATAGCAGGATATTTTCTAGGCCATCCACTTCTGCTACATTGTCAGGAGTAATACCAATTGCCGCAAAAGCAGCATCGGTGGGTGCAAAAACGGTAAAAGGCCCTTCCGTCTGAAGATCGTCATCTAAACCCGCTTCCACTAAAGCGGCCGCTAACGTATTGTAACCATTTGCGATAGCAATTTCTACAATATTGTCTTCTTCGATGACAGGATCACCGCCATCATCGTCATTGTTACAGCCACTGAGCACTACCGTGCTTAAAAACATAATAACAAAGAGCTTAACTACTTTAAAAGAGGCAATCTCATTTAATAAAATTGAGTTTTTCATATTAATTTTGTTTAACATTTTTATTATTTTATTAAACAAAACGTCTCCTATAAAAAAATGTTTCTGTAATTTTAAAAAAATATAGAGTGTAGAGTTGAAAGCTATATGACATTAATAAATTCTTTCAAATAAACATTCTATCTCTTTAGTACAAATAATATGTTTGTTCGATATCTGATACTGTTTGCTGAATATTGTTTAATGAATGGAGAAATTCAGCAAACCTTAATTTCAGTTAGCATCAAAAAAAAAAGTAAAAGAAGTAATGACTAAAGCATTAAAATACCTTTCTCTAATAGTCGCTTTGCATTTTCCTTTATTTGCCGCTTTTACCCAAAGCATAGGGAGTATTTCCGGCTATATAGTGGATTTAAAAACCGACGAACCGCTCATTGGTGCCTCAGTAAAATTAAATGGAACTAACACGGGGGCTGTGACAGATGTTAATGGGTTTTACCAGATCAGCGACATTGTTACCAAGACCTACAATGTAACGGCTAGTTACGTCGGGTACGATCAATTAACCAAATATAACGTCGTGGTACGCTCTACGGGCAATCCTATTTTAAATTTTGAGTTATCGGAGACGAGCGAGAGCCTAGAAGAAGTTGTTATTGTTGCCAACCCGTTTCAAAAGCTATCAGAAACCCCACTTTCCATTCAACGCCTCTCTGCCGAGGAGATTGCCACTTACCCGGGAGGGAACAATGATATCGCAAAGGTAGTACAATCCCTGCCCGGTGTGTCCGGCTCCGTAGGTGGTTTCCGTAACGATGTGATCATTCGGGGCGGGGCACCCAATGAGAATGTATATTATTTAGACGGCGTAGAAATCCCCAACATCAATCACTTTAGCACACAAGGGAGTGCCGGCGGGCCGGTGGGCTTATTAAATGTTTCTTTTATAGACGAAGTTACATTGTCCACCTCTGCCTTTGGTGCGAAGTATGACAATGTTCTTTCAGGTGTACTTCAGTTTGACCAGAGAACCGGAAACCGCCGCGAGTTTCAGGGCAATTTAAGAGTAAGTGCAAGTGAAACAGCTTTGACAGCAGAAGGCCCTCTATTTAAAGGAGAAAAAGAGGCTTCCAATACAAGCTATATTGTATCGGTAAGGAGAAGTTATCTTCAATTATTATTTAAATTGATCGGCCTTCCTATCCTGCCCGACTATTGGGACTACCAATATAAACTTACCCATAAGTTGGATGAATACAACGAACTTAATTTTATTGGCATAGGGGCTATTGATAATTTTAGCGTAGCAGCTCCCGATGATTTTGACGCTGAACAACAGGCTACTTTAGATCAAGTACCCATCATAAACCAATGGAACGCCACAGCAGGGGTTAGCTGGAAAAGACGCTTTAGGGACGGTTCTGGCTTTATGACTACTACATTAAGCACCAATATTCTCAATAATAACTTTTACCGGTACGAAGACAATGAAGAAGAAACCGGGTTATTCTTCAAAAATGATTCGAGAGAAACAGAGCAAAAGCTTAGGTACGAACAAACCCGGTTTTTAGGAAAATGGACTTTAGCTGGGGGGCTTTCTTTTCAGCGAGCAATATATAAAAACAATACCATCAACAAGATAGACAACATAGATTACTTGTCTGAAATAGACTTTTTCAAATATGGCTTCTTTATACAATCATCCCGGAAATTTTTTAATGATAAATTAAGTTTTGCCCTCGGGGCAAGAACCGATGCCAATACTTTTACCTTACAATCAGGCCAGTTGTTAAAAACTTTTTCCCCACGCCTGGCTTTATCCTATGCATTAGATGCTTTCCGGAAATGGAAGATCAATGCTACAGTAGGGAGATATTATAAAATACTCCCTTATACCATGTTGGGGTTCAGGAATAACGACGGCCAATACATCAATAAAAACGCAAAATACATCAGAAGCGATCATTTGGTGACAGGAGTTGAATACTTATTCAGCCCTTCTTCACGCTTTACGCTAGAGGGGTTTTACAAGCGATACGATCATTATCCCGTCTCTGTGCTTGACAGTGTTTCGCTTGCCAACAAGGGTGGAGGATTTGAAGTATTGGGCAATGAAGCCGTCAGCAGTGTTGGCAAGGGAAGGGCATATGGGCTGGAATTTTTATTTCAACAAAAATTCACCAAAAACTTTTATGCTATCTTTGCTTATACGCTATTCAAAAGTGAATTTACAGGGTTTAATGATAAATATGTTCCCTCCGTATGGGACAGTCGCCACTTGGTGACTTTTACGGGAGGGTATAAATTTAAGAATAACTGGGAGGTGAGTCTTAGGAACAGGTTTGTTGGCAATACGCCTTATGTACCTGTGGATAAAAAAGAAACATTGAAGAATTACCCTGCAATCATATCAGATTATGACCTTTTGGGCAAGTATAAGCTAGACCTCTTCAATCAATTGGATATAAGAATTGACAAAAAATGGAATTTTAGAAAACTTTCGTTCAGTGCTTACATAGAAATTCAAAATGCGCTTGCACAACAAACCCCAGCTCCTCCGTCATATGGTCTCGACAGAAACGCTATGGGAGAAATAAACCAACCAAGAAAATTGGTGGAAATTGCACCAGAAAATGGGTCAATCCTTCCAATATTAGGTTTTGTGGTTGATTTTTAGCGTATAATGTCAAAGGGGAAATGCTGCGAGTATTGTAAATCAAAAAAGTATTTGATCAGTAAAAATAATAAAGGAAAAATTCTTAATACCAAGGGTGACGGGTAGCATTAAAAATTTTACTTCGTTTCTTTTTCTTCTTCCCTTCCTTTGAGTCTTTGTGACTTTGTGGCAAAAATATTCATGTAAAACACAAAGACATGACCACCGTCTAAGACGGTAGATTTATAGGTTAGATTAAACCTCGTACGGGATCTATAAACATTTGACCCGGCAGGCGGGTCAAATGCGGTTTTTGAAAGAAGGAAAATGGAAACAAAAATTATTTTTTATCCGTGATTTAGTGGTTAATAAACTTCTAAATACATCAAATCAATGTGCTAAACTCGAATTAATTGCACATGCATTTTACTAGAACTTAACCTATAACCTTATATTTCAGTCTTTAAAGAATAATTTCGACACTTGTTCCTGTTTTGAAATGAAACGGATTATATAAAGACCCCCAACCAAATCATTAACAGAAATTCCATATGCGGCACTATTTAAGTTTCCTTTCATAAATCGTTTACCTGTTAAACTCAAAACTTCATAGGTGACCGAATCCATTGAGCGTGTACGCACGAACAGGCGACCTGAGGCAGGGTTAGGGTAAATATTGATGGTTTTCTTGTCTTCGGCACCATCAACAGCATTTATTATATCTTGCTGCTCAAAGGTGAATGTGCCCAGATTAACGGCTCCGGTCACAATCTCTAGCCGCATTACTATTGATTCACCAGCCTCTAACGCAATATTCTGCACCATCATTTCTTCAAAATCAAACCAACCAGTAGTGGCAGGGGTTGTTATTAAACCTGTTTTATCAGTCCCATCAAACAAAAGCTTAAATTGTCCACCTCCAACTAGTGAAGCATGTCTAATGCTTAATTGATAAGCGCTGGTTTCTTTTATGTCAATAGTATATTCCAGCCATTCACCTGCTTCTAGCCAACCAATGTTCCCTGCCCCATTCTCGATATCGCCCAAACCTGTGTCAACGCCTTCTTCTGGTCTGATACCATTATCCTTGTTTTCAGGATCGGTATCATAATAAGCTACATCTTGTCCTCCTTCATCATAATAAACAGATTCGATAGTCCCGGGTATTTCCTGTTTATTTCCCTGGTATGGGCTTTGCGTGCATGGATTGATGGTTATAAAATCTTCAAATGTGAATGTTTGACTTTCGCCATCTTTGTACACCAGTACCTGTACTGTCTTAGCCCCTTCTGTGTCATAAGTTACTGCACCGGATGAAAGCCCTTTACTCGTTTCGGGACTGGCACCTTCTCCAAAAGACCAAAGAACAGAATCAGAAGGCAATGTAGTATAAGCTGAAAAATCAACAGGGCTATCGGTACAGCCAATTTCTACATCTTTAGATATATTGACAATTGTGGTATCCTCATCGGCTCCTAAGACAGCCGGAGCGACAAAACCCTGAGCATGAGCCAAAGTGTAGATGATTTTTTCTGTTAGTTCACCGGTTTCAGAAAATGTAAGTACCATTGTTGCTTGTGGTGGCATAAACCCTACAAAACTAACATCCATTCCCAAATCGGCTATGAGTTGCAATGGATTATCATCAGCAACGGCTCCTTCATCAAAATGGATTGAAAAATCAAAACCCTGCTCCTCTTCCTTATTTAGAACCATAACGGCAATAGTGTTATCAGGATGAATCGACCCAAATGCACTGACGAGGTTTTGATCTGCAGCAACTTTCAGATAAGCCCCATAAATATTTTCTGCCACCATTATAGAGTGGTAAAAGTTGGAACGTGGATTTGGGTCGCTATCAGTACCGTTTATCAAGCCCAAATCTCCTGGCCCCCTTTCACCCCCACTTTCATGAATGCTCCACGAAGTGGCAAAATGCGCACCTAATGCCATAGACATGTCAAATACTTCTGCAAAAAACTGTCCGTTCAGAAATGAATTTGTTCCTATGCCTTCCACCGTTCTAAAAAGCTCATTAGATCCGTAACTCATCCCTACATTGATGTTAAACTCCCCTATCCCCCATTTCAACTTATCCTCCCCAGTTCTTCCATGCATTGCGTCGGCTGTTTCCATTAGATCCACCATTCTTGCCGCAGGTTCCCGAAGGTCTTCGTCCACAACGTTTACTGCATCTTCCCGAACATAAGGATCACCCACCAAGGGATACCTGTGCCAGGTAAATCCATCAATAATATAGGTGTCCGTGCCTGCTAATTTTAACCCAGTCAAGTCAAGGTTTCCACCGATTAACCGGTCCAAGTACTGAAAATTGACCCATGCAAGATCCGGTACAAAAATAATAATGGAAGGGTCAATTTCCTTCATTGCTGTAGCATATTCAACAGCATAATCATAAACTTCCTCTGCCGTGAAATCCTGGTGCAAGGCGGGTTCATTTCCAATAGCCCAAAGTTTTATGGGATTATCTGTGTCAACATTGAAATATTGCACAACACTGGCTGCATCTGCTGCCGATGCAAAGGCTGAAACCTGCATGATAGGTTCCATGCCCATGCCTTTAATTTGGTTGACCCATTGCTCCAAAGTGGCATTGTCCGGCATATTTTTATTGTAGCCGTTTCCGCCGATACGAATGGTTTTCATGCCACTTTCGGCAATTATTGACATCACCTCTGGTTTTTGATCTAACTGGTACCAATAATTTGAGCCGACAAGGTACGGGCTTATTTCCTGAGCATTTATTAGAAATGTGGAACAAATAAATATTAAGCTTAGCAATAGTTTTTTCATGAGTTTGTTATTTAAACATTAAGTCAACAGGCACCATAAATTAAATAATAGGTATCTACTTAGCGTCATTTGGCGCGAGCGTCCGTGACTGTTGCACAACCTCCTTCGTATGCATGGTTTGTATATAAGTATAATTATGTTTTATATAAAAATAATTACAAACACTAAACTGGTTGGTAATTCGGGACTTCAACGAGGCGTTAACTCAAAAAAATAGAGT
>CAMPJM010000037.1 GCA_946886805.1 uncultured Flammeovirgaceae bacterium
CAGTTTCTTAACATTAATATCAGTTGGCTTTTACAACTCTTTAGCAGATTGAATGAAAATTTAGAAAATAGTTTCTTTTGTAACTACTCAGGTACTAAAAAATCGTCATTCCTGGCGGAGCGCAGCGTAGACCAGGAATCCCCTTCTATGAAGTGCCGAGATAATTCAGTGATTTTGCATCCATATCAGGAGATTCCGAATATTTACTTCGTATCTCTTCGTAAATTCCGGAATGACGATATATTTATTATATCGTCGTTATACCTGAGTAGTTACGTTTCTTTTAACCTTCAAACTTTAATCACCGGCAAGACAATCTGAAGTGTAAGAAATATCACAACAGCCGGTACTTGAAAAACAAGAATAATTAAAACAACGGAATGGCAATAAAATAGCAACAAAAGAGCGTCTAAACCCCTGTAAAACATTGAAGTAATATTTACCATGCCTCTTTGGGCTATTTATCATGCCAAATATATCTTCGGAAGGGCAATATTACCGACCGAAATCAATATAAATCTTCCTTTAATGAATCTCATATCATCAAAGAGGATAGTTCTAGCTTTAATTATTTATTAATCACAATTCAACAACCTATTTCAATGCTTATGAAAAATTTTTTACTTATTAAAAGAGGGGGTTTCCGAAAGCAAACCTTTACTTTTTTATGGTTACTGGCGGCGCTCATTATAGCTATACCGTTGCAGGTCAGTGCTCAGAACAGGGTAATCAGTGGAACAGTTAGCTCCATGCTCGATGGAACAACATTACCAGGTGTAAACGTGCTGATAAAAGGAACAACATCGGGTACAGTTACTGATATCAATGGTGACTATTCTATTAATGCAAACGAGTCCGACATTCTTGTTTTTTCTTTTGTAGGTTATACCTCGCAGGAAGTTTCTGTTTCGGAAATTGCTGGCGATACTTACGACATAGCGTTGTCCGAAGATATTGAGTCTTTGTCTGAAGTCGTAGTTATTGGATATGGAACCCAAAGAAGGGAAGATGTAACAGGAGCGATAAGTTCTATTAGTGCTGAACAAATTGAAAGAACTCCTGTGACTACGTTAGATCAGGCACTTCAAGGTCGATCAGCAGGTGTGCAGATTATTAATAATGATGGTTCTCCGGGAGCAGGAATTCAGGTTCAAATACGAGGAATTGGTGGTTTTGGCAATAACAGTCCGCTTTATGTAGTAGATGGTTACCCCTTATCCGGTGGAATTAATACTTTAAATCCTTCTGATATTGCCTCTATGAATATATTGAAGGATGCCTCTGCCACAGCCATTTATGGTAACAGGGCAGCAAATGGCGTTGTTATTATTACAACCAAGCGAGGGAAAGAAGGAGCAATGCAGATTTCACTTGACGCTATAACTTCGTTTCAGACTGAGCCTGAAAAATATGATTTGTTAAATGCAGAGCAATTTGCGACTCTTGCCCAGGAAAGAGCTGATGAAGATGGCTTTGCTTTAGTTCCGGCTTGGAACGATCCTTCATCATTAAGAAATATCGATTGGCAAGACGAGATATATAGATCTGGGTTAAGGCAAAGTTATAATGTTTCCATACGAGGAGGGGGTGAAAAAATTCAATCTGCTTTTTCTCTCGGATTAGTGGACCAAAAAGGCATTGTTTTGGGCTCAGATTATAAACGATACAATGCTAGTTTAAATGCGGATTACCAGGCTACAAAGTGGCTTAAAGCCTCTGTAAGCTTAAAATACACAAGAAGTAATAGTAAAATTGCTCTTGGAACAGGTGGTCAGGATGCCGGTGTTGGCGTCGGAACTTTAACGAAGTTAATCCCGACAATGACAGGAAATCCCGACACAGATCAAGTAAAAGATGCACTGGGCAATTACGGGTATTTCACAAAAGACAACACCGCAGTGAATTACCTCGACAATCCCGTTGCTCTTATAGAAACACAGGATCAAAAGAATATCAATAACTTTTTGTTAGCCTCAGGATATCTGGAGGCTACGATAGTAGAAGGACTAAAGGTAAAAAGTACTTTTGGGGTGAACTTAAGTGATTATTCGGGATACTATTTTACACCATCACATAACCGTTTCTTATCAGAAGCTTTGGCTTTTTATTCTCAAAGTGCTAATAATACATCAGAGTATTTATGGGAAAATACGCTTGCCTATAAAAAGGCTTTTGGCGTCCACGTAATTGACTTTGTCGGAGGCTTTTCCTTTCAGGAAAATGTATTTCGTCGAGTTGGAGGAGAAGGAAATGGTTTGATCAGTAACCGCCTTAGAAATTTAGCCAGTGTTCAAACTATAACAGATATTTATGGTGATCAGCTGAATAAGTCGTTGGCATCTCAATTTGGTAGGATTAGCTATACCTTACTGGACAGATATTTATTTACTGCAACTGTAAGGCGAGATGGTTCTTCAATATTTGGAGGAAATAAGCAATATGGCGTGTTTCCATCGGCAGCTATAGGTTGGAGGGTAATTAATGAACCTTTCTTTGAAAATGTTAATGGAATAACTGATTTAAAACTTCGTGCAAGTTACGGGGAAGTCGGTAACCAATTTGGTATTCCTGCTTTTGAATATATGGCGCAGTACGGAACAGGAGGAAGCCAACTATCAATGGAAAATGTGGGCTACCCATTTAATAAAGTTTATCAGGAAGGCTTGGTCCTCGAATCTCTACCTAATCCTGATTTAAAGTGGGAAACTTCAGTTCAAACTGATATAGGTTTGGATGCTGCGTTTTTAAACAACCAAATAACCCTGACTGCTGATTATTATATAAAAGAATCCCGTGATTTTCTTTTAGAAATTCCTGTTCCTGCTCAAACAGGCTTTGCTGTGGCATCGCGGAATGTCGGGAGTATTCGCAATAGCGGTTTTGAGGTTGAATTGGGTTTCAGGGAATCCGAAGGAGATTTTCAATATGGTATTAGTGCCAACATCACAACCGTTAACAATGAAATCTTAGATCTCAGCGGATTAGAGGCGATAGGCAATATTGGTGGTTTAGGTTTTCCCAATGTAGGAGGAAACACTTGGGTAGATTTTAGTCGCTCTGAAGTAGGAGGGGAAGTTGGCGCATTCTATGGTTACAGAAATGCCGGAATTTTCCAGAATCAACAGGAAATAGATGCTTTAAATGCTATTGCTGCGGAAGAAAACGGTCCGGACACTTATTACCAGTTATCCAGTACTGCACCGGGTGACAGAAAGTTTAAAGATCTGAATGGGGACGGAAGAGTGACTACTGAAGATCAGGAAGTAATTGGAAGCCCCATTCCCGATTTTTACGGAGGTTTAAATTTTGATGCATCCTATAAGAATTTTGATTTCAGTATGTTCTGGTATGCAACAGTTGGAAATGATATATTCAACTATACAAATAGGGTTTTACAATCTTTTGGTGCTACACAGGGGGGCATTGGCCTTCAAAACATCAGTGAAGAGTACTATCTAAACCGTTGGACAGAGAGCAATCGTTCTACAGAATATGCGAGAATAACTCGCGCCGATTTGAATGGAAACACCCGGCCATCTGATGTATTTGTGGAGGATGGAAGCTATTTAAGATTGCGTAATATTCAAATTGGTTACACGCTACCTTCCGCTATCCTGGAAAATTTAAATATTGAAAGAGTAAGAGTGTATGTAAATGCGCAGAACCTTTTAACCTTCACTAAGTATTCAGGTCTGGATCCTGAAATCGGCCAGATTGCAGACCCAGACACTGGCGAAAGAAATGTTACGATGACCGGCGTTGATGTGGGAACCTATCCATCATCAAAATTCTTTGGTGTGGGCTTAAACGTAACCTTTTAATAAAGTATAACAGATCAATATCGAGATTATGAAAATTAATAAAAGTATATATTGGGGAGTATTTGCCATTTTGGCTTTGGTGCCCTTTAGTTGCAAAGATTTTCTGGATGAAACAGACACGAGAAGCGTTACAGAAGACGTCTTGTTCCAAAAACCTGAAGATGGTATAGCTTTGGTAAACGCTATTTACGACACCTTTCATGATGGTGATTTTATCAATAAATCATTGTGGTATTCGGCAAATTTTCTTTCGCAGGATTTTCACAATTATGGTGCTGACGTATTTTTCGAAACATATGAAGTGCCGGCTAATTTTGACCCACTTAATATTATGTGGCGGAGATCCTATCAGGGAATAGCAAGGGCTAATTCAGCTATTCCTATTATTGAAAAAATGTTGGCAGACGAAATCATAGATGAATCGCTGGCCAACAGATTAACAGGTGAGGCATATTTCCTGAGAGGCGTATTCTATTATTACCTGGCATCTATGTTTGGAGGCGTGCCTTTGGAATTACAGACAGTAACCGATGATGGAAGACATCCAAGAAACACGCAGGATGAAGTATTTAGCCAAGTCGCTAAGGATATGGAAACCGCAGCAAACCTATTGCCCTGGAAAGAAGATCTTGGTACAGAAAATTTGGGAAGGGCTACAAAAGGAGCTGCCATAGCCTATAAGGGTGCTGCCCAAATGTGGGTAAAAGATTATGACGGCGCTGTAACTACTTTTAATCTATTGGAAGGAAAATATCAGTTAGAAGAGAATTTTCTGAACATCCATGAATATAGCAATCAAAATCAATCACCAGAGTCGATTTTCGAACTGCAATATCTCGAAGGGGCTGATCAATCATGGGGACATGCCAATGAAACTATTTGGTTCGGATCATTTCATATGCCTGAAGAAGTTTCTACATTCGGTTATTCTTATGCGGACCCGAAGCTTTATAATTCTTTTGAAGCTGGTGATGAACGTAAACTTGCGACGGTTATTGGCCCTGGGGACGAACATCCGAGCTCAGCAATTGAAATAAAGAATTACCCAAGGGTTCAAGA
The DNA here is from genome assembly GCA_946886805.1 of uncultured Flammeovirgaceae bacterium. The sequence goes on from CAMPJM010000037.1 coordinate 4,881, forward strand.
ACTTTTCGGAGGAATTAATACATTAGGAACAGTTGAAAATCCCTGGAAAGGAGCAGACGGTCAAAGGTCAGGTTATTATAGTATGAAAACCTGGAGAGACCCGAATGTTCAGGGTGCTACCGGATCTCCACAAACAATTTTCGGGGGACAGAATATAATATTAATGCGACTCGGCGAAGTATTATTAAGCAAGGCCGAAGCTCTTTATAGAAGTGGCGATGAATCAGCTGCACGTGATATTATCAATTTAGAAATAAGAGAAAGAGCTGGATTAGATCCTGTTTCCATTACTGAGGATTTTATGGACGTGCTCTTGAATGAATACAGACATGAATTATCAGGCGAATTTTCGCTTTGGTTTCTTTTGAGAAGAGCAGGTGAACACAAGCAATACGTGAAAGAAGAATTTGGTATTACTATTCCAAATGGAAAAGATATTTTACCAATTCCGCAGGAAGTTATCCTTAATAATGAGACAATAGAACAAAATGACGGCTATTAATTAAACTTAAAAGGACCATCGCTGAGATTTATTTCCTGATGGTCCTTTTACTTTTGCATCCGTAGCCAAATGTTATGTGCTTTAATTGATGTTCTTTTTCCTACCTTCAAAAGCTATTTTAAATAGATTTGATACCGATATTCAGCGATCTATTCCAATTATTCTTAACGTTATGATTTTCCATTTTAGAAAGTTCCTTCTTCTTATCTCATTTATTGTTCCCCTATCCAGTTGTATGAAGGAGAAGGATGAAAACTCACTTTTTACGTTAGTTGGTTCTGAAGTTACGGGAGTTGATTTTTCTAATACAATCTATGAATCCGATACTTTCAACATAATGACTTTCGGATATATTTATAATGGAGGAGGGGTAGCAGTAGGGGATGTCAACAATGACGGTCTAAAAGACGTATTTTTTGCTGGAAATATGGTTTCCAGCAAGCTTTATTTGAATAAAGGAAATTTTCAGTTCGAAGATATTACCGTTGAAGCAGGAGTGGCCATGGAAAAATGGGCTACTGGTGTAACTATAATTGATATTAATCAAGACGGTCTCAAAGATATTTATGTATGCACTATTAATCCTATCATGGGACAATCCCAACCCTCTAATTTATTGTTTATAAATAATGGACTAGACTCAGACGGAAATCCGGTGTTTACAGAAGAAGCCAGCGTCTACGGTCTGGATGACAAAGGCTACAGCACCCAGGCAGCATTTTTCGATTATGATTTGGATGGGGATCTGGATATGTACCTCCTCACCAATAACTACGATAAGTCGAGTCGAAACATCCCAAGATTTAAACTCATCAACGGAGGTTCCTCAAATACGGATCGGCTTTACCGTAACAATGGCAATCATACCTTTACAAACGTCTCGAAAGAAGCAGGAATTTTAATAGAAGGTTGGGGCTTGGGGGTCGCAGTAAGTGATATTAATAAAGACGGCTGGCCAGATATTTATGTGTCCAATGACTTTATCAGCAACGATTTACTTTGGATAAACAATAAGAACGGCACTTTTACTAATAAAATAGATGAATTCCTGAGGCATCAAAGTTATTTCGGAATGGGTGCTGATATTGCAGATTACAATAACGATGGACTACAGGATATTATGGTGCTGGACATGATGCCTGAAAATAACCAACGTCAGAAAACTACGATGAACGCTCCCGATTATAATAGGTTTCAGTTGAATAACCGAATGGGTTATGAAACACAGTACATCCGCAATACGCTTCAAATAAATAACGGGGATAATACCTTCAGCGAAATCGGACAACTTGCTGGTGTTTATGCAACGGATTGGAGCTGGAGCCCGCTTTTTGCTGATTTTGACAATGACGGTTGGCGAGACCTCTTTATCACCAATGGTTTTGTTAAAGATATCACAGATTTAGATTACGTTAGGTATAATTCCGAAGCCGTACAATTCGGCAATTCGGAGGAGATCCGCAAAAAACTAAAAAAGGAATACGAGAAAATAGCAAGGGTTAAAATGCCAAATTATATATACCAAAATAATAAAGATTTAACATTTACAAACCAGTCTACTAAATGGGGATTGGCTGAGCCTTCAAACTCCAATGGAGCAGCCTACGCCGATCTGGATAATGACGGAGATCTGGATTTAATTGTTAACAATATTGATAGCGAGGCTTTCATTTATAAAAATAACAGTGACAACCTACCCAATGCCAATTTCTTAAAAATTGATTTGGTAGGCAAAGTACCAAATTTAGGCGGGATAGGCACAAAAATTCGCATAAGTCATAAAGGGAATCAACAATATTATGAACATTTTTTGTCTAGAGGCTATAAATCATCTATGGATAATATTATCCATTTTGGACTAGGTGAAATAGAGCAAATAGATTCCATAGAAATTACCTGGCCGGATGGAAAATACCAGCTGTTGACAAATATTAAAAGCAACAACTTACTAAAAGTAGAGTATAAGAATGCATACTTAAAGGTGCCTGCTGAAGAATCTGATTTAGAACCTTTTATGGTTGAAGTAGCAAGTAAATACGGCATTAGTTATAAGCATGCAGAAAACGATTATGTGGATTTCAATACCCAACCGCTCATACCTCATAAACATTCCCAAAACGGACCCGGCATAGCTGTCGGTGATGTTAATGGAGATGGGTTGGAAGATTTTTTTATTGGTGGATCAAAGGGATTTACTGGATTTGTTTTTCAGCAGGATGAAAACGGAAAGTTCAGTAAAAAACCTTTAGGGAAAGAACCCAATAAAGAAGATGATCTGGGAGTATTGTTTTTTGATTATGATGCTGATGGCGACCTCGATCTGTATGTCGTAACTGGAGGTAATGAATATTTATCTGGTTCTGAAAATTATCAACACCGGCTTTATAACAATGATGGATCAGGGAATTTTGAGCAGGATCATTCAGCTATCCCGTCCATAAACACAAGCGGCTCCTGTGTAGTGGCTTCAGATTTTGATATGGATGGTGATCTCGATTTGTTTGTTGGAGGGAGAAATAAACCAAGACAGTATCCTTTGCCTGGAACAAGTTACATCCTTAGTAATGATGGAGGTACGTTTAGAGATGTCACAAAAGATGTCTGTCCCGAATTAGAAAATGTGGGGATGGTTACTTCTGCTCTTTGGACAGACTTTGATAATGATAATCAAACGGATTTAATCATAGTGGGAGAATGGATGCCAATCACCTTTTATAAGAATGAAGATGGAATGCTTAAAAACGTAACGCCAAATTCGGGGTTGACCAAAACGAATGGCTGGTGGAATAGCTTGTCTTCGGGTGATTTTGACAATGATGGAGACATTGATTATGTAGCAGGAAATCTTGGTTTAAATTCTAAATTTAAAGCAACAGAAAAAGAACCCGTAAGTGTTTATGCAAAAGATTTCGATATTAATGGTACAATTGATCCAATCCTTGGGAGGTATATTCTGGGGGAGCAATATCCTGATGCTACACGTGATGCCTTAATGAGCCAAATTCCTTCAATGCGAAAGAAATTTTCCAGTTATGCTGATTATGGAGCGGTAACCATTGATAATATGTTTTTCGATGACGATTTAAAAGATGCATATATAGCCCATAGCTATACGTTTGAAAGCTCATATATTGAAAATTTAGGGGGTGGCAAGTTTTCCATGAAGGCTTTACCTATGCAGGCCCAATTTGCACCGGTCTTTGGGATGTTGCCCTTTGACTATAATAAAGATGGAAACCTGGATTTAATGATGGTTGGCAATTCATTCGCAACTGAGACTTCCGCAGGGCTTTATGATGCATTTAATGGCGAAATTTTAATTGGCGATGGAAACGGTGATTTTACAGCAGTAGATTCAAGAAAAAGCGGATTTACTGTGTTTGGGGATGCAAAATCCCTTGTTCGGTTAGAAGGTGCCAACCACCATCCTTTAATAATAGTAAGCCAGAATTCAGATAGCTTGAAAGTATTCGAAGAAAGTCAAAATAATGATTACCAAATAGTTGTAGTGAATCCTACTGATATCTACGCAGATTTATATTTCAAAAACGGGTCAAAACAGCGAAGGGAATTTTATTATGGTTCTGGTTACATATCGCAAAATTCCCGGAAACTATATTTAAATCCAGAGAATTTGAAAGAAGTCTATCTGACAGATTTCGAAGGGAAACGTAGAAAAATTGAACTCCTTGTCAATATGGAAATCGTTCAAAAATAGTTTTGGTGAGAAAATAAAATTGAAATCGAATACGTAACATATCCACTCAGGAATTACCGCAGCCACAAATAAATTATGAGAAATAAAGAAATGTCTTATTCGCTTTTAAAAAAACAACTCCGGAAGAAGTCAATAAATTGTAACTTTTTTACGCTGGTTTTCCTTTTTCTTTCCTTGGGAATTAGTGCAACCTCTTTCGCTCAACCCGAAGTAACTGCCTGGGGAAATCTAATGGGTATCCGGATTGATGGCCAGCTAATGGAATTTGAAACCAGTCTGAGATTGGTTAGTCCCGATTGGTCCACAATAAACCAAACTTATAAAGAAAGGCAAAGACCTTCATATAACCGGGAGGGTAACAAGCAAATAATAGAAACGCAGCTTGACAGCATTACTTTTACTGAAATAGTGGAAGAAACCGGGAAGGGAATGGCAACGGTGAATGTTAATGTAAACGTCCTTTCCGATCATGATGTAGCCGGTGTTTATTTTTGTGTTGAGCTTCCGTCGAAGTATTATAATCAGGGTAATGTGCAACTGATCAACCCTACGGAGTTAAGCCTGGCGGAAACAGAACCTAACGGCAAAAATATATTTTTGAGAGTACCCGCAGAAGGTGTTCGTATCACGTCAGCCACACGACAGCTGGAAGTAAAAATGGACGAATCCTCGGAAATCATAGTAAAAAAATCTGATGATGAGGACGAGAATATTTTGATATATTTTCCGATTATTTCGGGTAATGTAGAAAAAGGACAAACTGCCCAAAAATCACTCTTCCTGACAGCTACTGGTGAAATTGATACTCAACCAATCACACTAACATTATTTCCTGATCAAAAAGGAAGACCATTTGATGGTTTGGGAGGAAATTTCAGGATTCAAAACCCTAAAGTAGACCCAAAGGTAATTGCCTATTCGCTCGAAAATCTTAGAGTTGCTTGGGGCAGAGTGGAACTTCCCTGGAGACAGTGGCACCCAGAGGAGTCTGAAGATCCATTGGAGGCTGCAAGAAAAGGAAAGTTGCATCCAAAGGTAAAAGCGGCCATGGAGATGGCAAAAAAGCTGCACGATATGGACATTCCGGTTATAACGGCGGCTTGGTTTCCTCCAGAGTGGGCTGCACAAGGGCCGCTTACCCCCGGAAGGCATCCGGACGGGTATTTTGGAAATTTTCTTGATTCCACTAAAATGGATCAGATTTATGAATCTCTTGGTTCCTACCACCTTTTTTTAAAAGAAAAGTATGGTGTAGAAACCGTTATGTTTTCCTTTAATGAATCGGACTTAGGCATTGATGTTCGACAAACTGCTCAGCAGCACACTGCTTTGATCAAAGGTTTAGGAGCCTGGTTTGCTTCCAACGGTCTTGATACAAAGCTGTTACTCGGAGACACGTCTGACGCTAACAGCTATGGGTTTATTGATGATGCCATGGCCGACCCGGCAGCTCGTCCTTATATTGGTGCGGTTTCCTTCCATTCGTGGAGAGGATGGGCTACGGAAACATTATCAAAATGGAATGCGGCCGCTGCAGTTATGGATATCCCTTTAATTGTAGGAGAAGGAAGTATTGATGCTGCAGCATGGAGATATCCAGAAATTTTTGAAGAACAAATTTACGCACTCGAAGAAATAAATCTTTATATCCGCATGCTCGCTATTTGCGAACCTTTAACTATTCTTCAATGGCAATTAACTGCTGATTATTCTCCATTAAAAGGAGGGGGCATCTTTGGCAATGATGAGCCGCTTACCCCAACCCGAAGATTTTGGAACTTGAAGCAGCTGGCTTCAACCCCGGAAGGTTTGTTTGCTATGCCTATAACCAGCGACAGACCGTATATTACCTGTGCTGCCCTGGGAGACAATGAAAAAGGAACGTATACTGTGCATATTGTTAACAATGGCGCCAGTCGTGAAGTCAGTCTAAAAGGTTTGCCAGCAGACGTTAAAGGTTTCAATATTTTTGTCACCAATGCCGATAAAAACATGGAAGCTGACAAAAGTGTTAAAGTAAGCAAGGGGCAAGCTAAATTCACAGTGGAAGAGACAAGTTTTGTAACGCTAATTAGCGAATAGCGAGCAACCTGTCTGACGGTAAAAAAAGTATTGACGGGGTGCTGCGCCTCCTGGTCGTAGCGTCCCGCTACGTCCTACTTAATTTGAGCGTCCCGCTCGTGTTGTAGCAAGATGAAGCAATAATATAAGTGGTCTGCAAGAACGCAAGCGCCGTGGCCAAGATTCGCTTCGGTACTTCTGTCTGAATCTGGATTCGTGAGATTATAGGATAAACAGGATTTTCCTGCTAACTGGGATATTAAGGGTTTTCAAGGACAACCCGTCTGACGGTAAAAAAAACGTACTGACGGGGTACTGCACCCAAAACCCCACAGGTGGTTTAACATGCACCTGGTCGTAGCGTCCCGCTACGTCCTACTTAATTTGAGCGTCCCGCTCGTGTGTAGCAAGATGAAGCAATGATATAAGTGGTCTGCGAGAACACAACACGGCGGCCAAAGTTCGCTTCTGCACTTTTGTCTGAATCTGGATTCGAAAGATTATGGGATAAGCAGGATTTTTAGCTAACTGGGATATTAGAGATTTTCAAGGACAGCCAACTATGGCTGTTGCAATGGCGTAGGTGTTTCTCTGATAATTACGACCCGTCTGACGGTAAAAAAACCGTACTGACGGGGTTGCATCCCTAAAAAGTCCCGAAGGTGGTTTAACATGCACCTGGTCGTAGCATCCCGCTACGACCCACTCAATTTGAGCGTCCCGCTCTTGGATAAAAGGCTACTTTGGACAACACAAAAAAGCAGCTTTCATCAATATAGTTGAAAGCTGCTCTTTTTTTAAATCACAATTTTATTACTCCGCACCTTCTTCTGCTGGTACTTCCTGAGTTTCTATTTCTAAAGGTTCTCCGTCTTCAGTTCCTTCAGCGGCAGGAGTTTCACCACCACCGTTTTCTTCTGTTCCTTCAATTGCAGATGGCGCTAAATTTGGCAATATTGTTTGCTCTTGGGCTCTTTCAATATTCGGACTTACGGGACCGGTCGGAGTAGAATCTATAAAAAAAGTAGTAGACATGCTCAAAGCCAATAACGATATGGCCAGTCCCCAGGTAACTTTCTCCAAAAGATCTCCTGTTTTTTTTACCCCTATAATCTGACTTGTACCAGAACCCCCAAATTGGCTGGAAAGACCGCCACCTTTAGAGTTTTGTGCCAGAATAACCAACACTAATAATAGTGCTACTATGATAATAATACTAACAATTAAAAACAACATGCTATTTTTTCTTTAATTTTTCAATTTGAGCCACAAAGTACGCCTTTTTTTCGGGAAATTTCCAAATTAATTTATTATAAATCTCTTGGGCTTTCTCCAGCTTTCCTTGTTTGACCATTATTTTAGCCAAATTTTCGGAGGCAATATTCTGATGAACCTTTAAACTTTTAAGAGATAAGTCTTCACGGATATCTTCTGCGTTCTCTTCCCGATCTAGTCTCGTTAATTTTGGCTCATTTTCAATGAACGTATTAATGATCTTAATTTGTTCCCTAAGCTTTTCATTTGAAATATTTTCTTCCTCATTTGATTTTAAAGAAGCAAGATATTCTTCCATCCGCTCTTTCTCTACATTATTGCTAAAAGTAACAATGGGCTCCGGTTCTTGCTTTGCTTCCTCTATTTCCAAACTTTTGTCTTCTTCCGATGTGTTATCTTCCTTATCTGTTTCCTCGTAAGCTTTCAATGATTCTAAATTTTCCTGAAGTTCATTGTAGAAATCCTTTTCATCTTCATCATTTTCTATACTCATATTATTGGCTGATGAATCTGTTTTAAGGGCATCAACAGTTTCAACAGGCTCCTTGTAAAATCCTAAATTGGCCAGTTTAGCTTCTGCCTCTATTATTTTTACATCTAAATCGTGTATGAAATTTTTTCTTTCTTCCAATAGTTCCTCTGAAACCCCGGTTTCTGATTGGAATTGAAGTTCGAGTTTTTCCCTGCGAAGCTTTTCCAGGTATTTTTCAATTTCAATTTTGAGGTTGTTATCGTTACTCTTTTCTTGCCTACCTGCTTGGTGGTTGGACTGTTCGTCTATGGCAGAGGCAGGAGTGGAAGAACTGGAATATTGAGATTTTTCTATTATTTTTTTTAGGTTCTTTCTATCTGCTGTGTAAACTGCTGCATGGTTAAGTTTTTTTTCAAAATCACCGACAGAAAGAAAATGGCTAGCTCTTGCCACCAGAATGTGTAAAGCCTGACTGTAAGGATATTCAATTGTCATCCCCAACAATGAATTCAGCTCTTTCTCTTGTATTTTATCAGGTGATTTTAGAAGATTTAAAAACTTGGTTTTCTTCACAATTATTTTTTTTAAGCTCTGTACTACCAGTTCGCTACAGAAGCATTGAATATATCATACACAATTTGTTCGAATATAACCTCTATGAGTTCATCTTCTGCCGCTGATAAACTCGTGGTTCTGGGATCATAGTCATCATAAAAAGAAAAATTCTTGTCGAAATTAAAGGTATCATCCTGGGTATTAATATATACCGCCTTCACCGTTATTGTAAGCCTCATCAAAGCTGCTTCATCTGTCTGCATTTCATTTCCTACCGCTGTCGGTGCAACAGGAGTTAAATTATAACCCACTATACTTCCTTCAAAATGTAAGTCACCATTCTCCGAAACCAGCCCCAAGTTGGTGTTCTGCAGAAAGTAATCTCTTAGCTGATCTGTAAAGTTTTGACTAAGATTTGCAGGCCCCTCACCGGCATCATCATAAAATCTTGCAATGGAAATCGTCTTTATAGTTGGGGCAATATTAGCTCCTGTAAAGGAATATACGCCACAGCCTCCCAAAATAGGCAACAGGAATAAAGCCAAAGTACGTAATATTCGACTAATCTTCAATTTCATATTGATTTATCTTTCTATATAAGGTTCGCTCTGATATGCCCAAATCCTGTGCCGCATACTTTCTTTTATTATTGTTTTTTCTTAACGCCTTGATAATCATCTCTCTTTCCTTGTCCTGGAGTGAAAGCGATTCGTTCGCTTCCATTTCATGGCTTATATCTTCAATATCATCGTTGGGAGAGGATATGGCGGATATTTCGTAATGGTTATGACTTTGGTTGTGATTTTCTTTTTTGTTTTCCAGTAAATAAGCATTGATTTTGGGTGTCAATTCCTCTGATAATTTTTCACTATCCATGTCCTGAAAAAGATCCCGATTTTCTTCAATAATTTGATTATCAAAGTTCTCATGCTGTAATACCTGATGTACAAGTTTTTTCAAATCATGAACATCTTTTTTCATCTCAAATAAAACCTTATATAAAATGTCCCTTTCGGAAAAACCATCATCTTTTTTTTCTGCATTTTTATATAAAGCAGGCATCAAATTATTTTCCTGTGGCAAATATCGCAACATCGTTTCCGGAGATATTTCTCTTTCTATTTCTAAAACGGAAATTTGCTCTGCCAAATTCTTTAATTGCCTGATGTTTCCCGGAAATCGATAGGCCAATAGTACAGCTTTTGCCTCCTCTGAAAGTTCCACCGCTTTTACCTTATATTTTTCAGAAAAATCCATTGCAAACTTTCTGAACAGCA